>JACQWN010000197.1 GCA_016209245.1 Bacteroidia bacterium | reverse complement strand
GCTCTTTTACATACTTGTATTTTTCTTTCATAAGTAACCGCCTGCCCCTGTTCATCGAAGGCCATGACCACCACGGCAGCGCCATATCTGCGGATTTGCTTCGCCCTGTCTAAAAACGATTCTTCACCATCTTTCAGACTGATTGAATTTACTATAGCTTTTCCCTGCAAACATTTCAGCCCTGCTTCAATAACAGTCCATTTCGAAGAATCGAGCATAACAGGCGGCCGTGCTATATCAGGGTCGGAAGCGAGTAAATTCAGAAAAACGATTATTTCTGTTTCGGCGTTTAACATGGGGGCATCGAGGCAAACATCCAGCATCTGGGCGCCGGCTTCTGCCTGCTGACGGGCAATTGAAAGCGCTTCTTCATATTTTTTTTCATAAATAAGACGGGCGAATTTCCGCGACCCTGCAACATTCGTGCGTTCGCCAATGTTGATAAAATTGTTTTCTTTTGAAACAGATAATGGTTCCAGTCCGCTAAATTGCGTCCTTGGAGCTATTCCGGGAATTATTCTTGGACGGGCTTCTGATGCGACCTTTGCAATGGCTCTAATATGTTCAGGGGTAGTGCCGCAACATCCACCGATAATATTGACCAGCCCGCGAACAAAAAATTCTTTAATTCGCCCGGTGAAATATTCCGGAGTTTCTTTATATTTGCCAAACTGGTCTGGCAATCCCGCATTCGGATAGGCGCTGATATAAAAAGGAGCTTTCGATGATAATTCTTCAAGATACCGGAGTATAGTCCCTGCGCCAAACGCACAATTAAACCCAATGCTAAACGGCTTAATATGTGAAACGGAGATTAAAAATGCCTCAATAGTCTGGCCTGATAAAATTCTTCCGCTTGTATCGGAAATTGTTGCCGAAAGCATAACAGGCAGTCGTTTCTCTGTATGCTCAAAAAGCTCTTCGATTGCAAATAATGCAGCTTTGGCATTCAGAGCATCAAAAATTGTTTCTACTAATAATATATCAACACCTCCGTCAAATAACCCTTTTGCTTGTTCATAATAAGCATTTTTCAGGTCATCGAAAGTCACGGCTCTGAATGCCGGCCTGTTCACATCAGGAGATAATGAAGCCGATTTATTTGTCGGGCCTATCGAACCGGCTACAAAACGAGGCTTATCCGGATTATTATTTGGGATTTGGGATTTGGGATTTGGGATTTGGGACATTGTATATTTATCTGCCGCCGAGCGTGCAATTTTTGCAGAAGCAACATTCATTTCATATACAAGGTTCTCGAGCCGGTAATCAGCCATGGATATCCGGTTTGCATTAAATGTATTGGTCTCGATTATATCGGCTCCGGCTTCAAGATAGCTGCTGTGTATATCATAAATAATTTCAGCCCTTGTCAGCGAAAGCAAATCATTATTTCCTTTTAACGGGCAGGAATGGTTTATAAAACGAGCGCCTCTGAAATCTTTTTCATTCAGATTGTAGCTCTGTATCATAGTGCCCATCGCACCGTCGAGAACCAGAATTCTCTTTTTGATTTCAATATGTATATCTGCGTTGGCCATCAATTTCACCTTATATTCCTGTATTCCCCGAATAAATCATCCTCATCTTTACGGTTTTTAATACCTTCGCTTAAAATATTTATTAGGTTTTGAGTCTGTTGTTCGTCAAAGCCTTCTGAAATTGCAAAGTGTTTTACAAATTTCAACTCGCATTCATCCATGACTCCGTCGGCCAAAATTATACGCATAATCTGGTATATATGGTCGAATCGTTTGGCAAGCTCAAACGGGGGGATATATTCGACTTTTTCCTTTAATTGAATTAATTTGTCAATTTCAGGGTCTGTAAAACCGAATTTTTGTCCTATTTTGTGAAGCAATGTTAATTCATTTTCGTCAACCTTACCGTCACATCTGGTTATTTCAGCAAGGTGGACAAAAAATATTTTCATTTCATTTTTTGCTGAATGGTCGAATAAATCTAATGTTTTCATATTTTTGTGTGATTTAAAATATTATATGATAAAATAAGATAAATAATTAATATATCAAAGCAAAAAGCGACTAAGTTCATTGCATTTCACTCTGCAAAAGTAATAAATTTATTACATAAGATTTTGTATTTTTGACATTTCATAAAAATTATTACATGTATTCAGGATTTCTAAGAAGCTGTAAAATTTCCGGCAGTAAACCGGCGATTAAATTCGGGGAAAACGAATATTCATATTCAACATTGTTAAACATTTTAATGAATATTGCATCCGGGCTGAAATATGGCGAACCGTTAATCGGAATTTATACTGAAAATAATGTTTACACTTATGCTTCGATTCTTGCCGTTTTGCTCAATGGCTCCGGATTTGTGCCGGTAAATCAAAAATTTCCGGCTGAACGGCAATTGACAATTATTAATGAAACCGGATTGAAGACAATTTTATGCAGTGCTTCGTCGGTTGCTCCATTAAAAAAAAAATGGAATACAAAAATTAATAAGCTAAATTTTGTTGAAAATGATATAATTTCAGATTATAAAGGCTCTTATGCATTATCCCACCGAATTACGAATTTTTTACGAACTTACGAACTACGAAATCTCACCGAAACAGTTGAAAAAAAGATAAATCCCGATTCAATCGCTTATGTATTATTCACCTCCGGCAGCACCGGTACGCCAAAGGGGAGAACCATTATTGACAACAAGATCAATATTGTTGCTTTCGCTCCTTCGGCAATAGCTTACCTGAAACAGTTTAAAATTCTCGAATCGGTTCATTTACCTTATGTCAGACATACCCTTTTTACAGGTGAGGCTCTGACCATGAATCTTATACAGGAATGGCAGAAAGCAGCTCCCAATTCAGTGATTGAAAATGCTTATGGTCCGACTGAAGCAAGTGTCTGGAGCTTTATTTACCATTGGCAACCGGGAAAAAGCGAAACGGAAACTATAAACGGGCTTGTTCCCATAGGAACTCCATTAGCAAATATTGAATATAAAATCGTTGATACAGAATACAGAATACAGAATACAGAATATAGAATACAGAATACAGAATATAGAATACAGAATACAGAATTTCACGATTGTCCGGATAATGTTGAAGGGGAGCTTGTTCTTGGTGGTGAACAAATAACATCAGGGTATTGGAAAAATCAGGAAAAAACTTCAAGCTCATTTTACCTGGCAAAGGCAGTTGGCAGTTGGCAAAAGGCAGTTGACAAAAGGCAGTTAGCAGTTTCTAAAAACCTGTCAGGGCTTGTAGTGAGCGGGGTCGAACTATACGAAGTTCCTGACAGCGTTTTTAAGAAGGAGGCAGTTGGTGGCGCAAGGCGCCAGCAGTTGGCAAAAGGCAGTTGGCAAAATAAGAAAGGAAAGAACGAAAACCGATGGTATTTAACCGGCGATATAGTGATTAAAAATTCAGTTGGTAATTTAGTTTACATAAAACGCCGTGATCAACAGGTGCAAATTAATGGTTTCAGAGTCGAGCCGGGAGAGATAGAATATCGCCTTAAAGCACTTATAAATAACGAGCTGGTTGTTGTAATTCCTTATCAAAACACAGCAGGTATTACCTCTCTCGTTTGTTTCATCAGGGGTGAATATAACAAGCAGGAAATCAGGAACGGACTGATAAAATATTTACCTGATTATATGCTCCCGGAAAAAATTATTTTTGTTGATGAAATGCCTTTAAATAACAGTGGAAAAATTGATAGAGTAAAACTCAGGGAAATGATTTGAAATTAATTTACGAATAATGAATATTAGAAAAGCAAATAAAGAAGACATAAATTTTCTTGCTGAAATTATACTATTATCGGAAGCGACAGGTTATGAGCTTGTCACTTATCAAAAAATGTTTGCATTGGAAAAGGAAGAGCTGCACACACGCTTTACCCGTGTGCTTAATAACGATTTTGACGGTCACCCTCTTGGATATAAAACGTATTTTATAGCTGAATCAAATGGCATTTCAGCGGCAGCGGCTTCAGGATATAAAGAAACCGAGTACGGCGATTCCGACCATCTTATGACCGGCGCCTTAATGACCGTATTCAATAACAAAGAACTAAGCACAGCATTTCGATATTTATCTGCATTCCGGAATCTTGAAATTAATAAAACATCAGGCGCATACCAGATTTATTCGATAGCAACCCTTCCTGAATACAGAGGGCTTGGTTTGTTTAAACAAATCTATCATAAGCTTGAAGAGGAAGCCGGTGCAAAAAATTGTAAAACAATTGAGCTGCAAGTGTGGAAAGGAAATGATAATGCAATAAACCTTTACCATAAACTTGGCTTTGAAATTGTATGCGAAAAAGTAATGGAACAGGATATAAATAAAGGGAAATTGTTAATGGTAAAAAATTTGGTGAATTTATCCTAATTTTTATTTTTCACTTAAATCTTTTATCTTTGTCTTGCATTAAAAATTTAAAATATGTTAATAGCGAATCCAATATATGATGTAGTATTTAAGAGATTAATGGAAGATAAAAGAATTGCAAAGTTCTTTATTGAAACATTAATTGAGGAAGAAGTGGCTGACGTTCAAATAAAACCCCAGGAGTTTACGTTTTTTAAAGATTTAGAGCAGCCGGGAAATAACGAAAAGTTAGAAAAGATTAAAGAGCATATTGCAAGTTTAATGAGTCTGGCAGTATATCGTGCGGATTTTATAGCAAACATAAAGACAAAAGATAACGAATATAAAAAAGTTTTAATTGAGATACAAAAGGCAAAAAATCCGATTGATTTAATGCGTTTCAGAAATTATCTTGCCGAACAGTACAAGAAGGAGGATGAGATTGAAACTATAAGTGGAAAAGAGAAGGTTGTTCTTCCGATAATAACAATTTACCTGTTAGGTTTTCCATTACCAGAAATCGAGTCTGCGGCTATAAAAGTTAACCGACAGTATTTTGATTTGATTACACGACAATTAATTAATAGAAAGAGTGATTTTATAGAAAGATTAACACATGATTGTTATGTAGTTCAAATGTCTAAAATTGAGGGTAGATTAAAAACCCGGTTAGAACAATTATTGAGTATTTTTGAACAAAATTATTTTATTGATGAAAAGGGTATAACCAAAGAATATAATTACGAAGTTGAAAATGAAATTATTAATTTAATAATATCAATATTACATAAAGCCGGAAGTGATCCGAAAGAACGACAGGAAATAGAAAAGGAACAGGAGTTTTACAGGATATTGGAATTATCAACGCGTGAAGCGTTTGAAAAAGCTAAAGAATTAGAAAAAATAATAGTTGAAATGGGCAAAAAACTTGATAAGAAAGATAAACTCCTTGAAGACAAAGATAAACTCATCGAAGATTTGACGCGAAAATTAAACAAAAAATAATGGATCAGAAACAAAAATGGAATTTATACAACAAAATTTTTATAAGCAATAATTTTGCATTTTTATAGTTTGAATTACAAACCTTGCTTTATTGAAAACAAAAGAGGAGAAATATGGAAAATTTGATAGAAGTTTGAGTTACAAACTTCTATCAAATTTATTAACAATATTTATTCTTTTAATATCAGGCTGCTCTACCCAGAAGAACACATTTGTCAACCGTACCTATCACAATATTACAGCACACTATAATGCTTACTTTAACGGTTATGAAAGCTTAAAACAAGGTGTAAAAAAAATCAACAATACTTCTGATAATTTTTCAATACTCCTGCCTGTTTTCCGTCACAGCACCGGTGAAGCTGCAAGCGCTGCAATTGCCGAAATGGATAAAGCAATTCTTAAAGCTTCGAAAGTTATTAAAATACATTCAATAACTGCAAAGCCGAAAAGAGTAAGGAGTGAGAAAACCGAGAAACAAAAGGCGTTTTATGCCCGCAAAGAATTTTGTAACTGGGTTGACGACAGCTACCTGATGATGGGGCGCGCACATTTTTACAAACATGATTATTTCCTTGCCGCACAAACATTTGAATATATTATCAAAGAATATAATAATATGCCTGTAAAATATGATGGCATGATATGGCTTTCAAGAACATACTGTGAACTAAAGGATTTTAAACGCGCAAAAGAGCTGGTCGATCAAATCGAAGGCGAAAAGAATTTTCCACGCCGGTTAAAAGGCGCTTTTGATGCTACATATGCTGATTTTTATTTAAAGCAGGAAAAATATCAGGATGCCGTTCCTAAGCTTGAAGCTGCTATTAAAGGGACTAAGAAAAAACACGAAAGGGCAAGATACAAATATATTTTAGCCCAGATATACCAACAAATGGGAGATGCCGGAAATGCTATTAAATTTTATGGAGAAGTTGTGAAATTGAATCCTAAATATGAAATGACATTTAGCGCTAAAATAAACAGAGCGACTTCATACCAGGCAGGAGCTGGCGACAGCAAAGATATTATCAAACAGTTAAATAAAATGCTGAAAGACGATAAGAACATTGAATATCAGGACCAGATATATTATGCTCTTGCAAATATTTACTATAAAGAAGGAAATCCGGCTGAAGCAATTAATTATTACAAAATGTCATTACAGAAAAGTGTAAACAATACCGACCAGAAAGCGCTTTCTTATTTAGCCCTGGGTGATATTTATTTTATAAAGCCCGATTATACTCTTGCACAGGCATATTATGACAGCTCAATAACTTTGCTTGATAAAAATTTTCCTGGTTATGAAGCCATCGAATTAAAATCAAAAAATCTGACCGAAATTGTCGGATATATTAATACGGTAAGCAGGGAAGACAGCTTGCAGAAAATTGCTCAATGGCCAAAGGAAAAACGTGAACAATACATTAAAGATTTAATTGAAAAAATTAAAGAAGAAGAAAAAAAAGAAAAGGAAGAAGACCGTCAAAGACATGTCAACAGTATGATGTTTGAACAACGAAATCCCAAAAACAGCATGGATAATGTCGGAGGAAAATGGTATTTTTATAATCCGCAGGCAATAGCTCTTGGGAAAACCCAGTTTGCGACAAAATGGGGCAACAGGAAGCTGGAAGACAACTGGAGGAGAAAAAATAAATCAATTATTGATATCGTTTTCCAGGGTGAAGAAACAACCGCTGCGACAGATTCAACAAGCAAAAGAGTGTCCGACAATAAAACAATGGAATACTACCTGCAGGATTTACCATTAAACGACTCGTTATTGCTGGTCTCCCATGGAAATATCCGTGACGCTTTATATAAGCTGGCTAAAGCATATAAAGAAATTCTTCACGACTATCCTAAATCCATCGAAACATATGATGAGCTTAACAAACGGTATCCTGAAAATGTTTATTTACTGGCAAGCTATTATGATTTATATCAAATATATAAAATTCAGAATAATCAGCTGAAATCAGATTATTATAAAAATCTTATCATCACAAAATTTCCCGACAGTAAATATGCTAAAATACTGAACAATCCTGATTATTTCAAAGAATTGGAGGCTGAAGAAAGCGAAGCGACAAGATTATATGAAGAAACATATCTGGCATACAAATTAAAAAATTTTCAGCAGGTAATTAATAACTGTAATTTTTCAGATACTGCTTTTGAAGATAATAATCTAATGCCGAAATTTACATATCTCAAAGCATTATCATATGGAGAAATCAAGAATATTGACGGAATGAAAGCCGTCCTGAAAAAAATAATCGTCGAATATCCCGAAAGCGATGTCAGGGAGCCATCGCAAAATATTCTTGCTTATCTGACAAAAGGAGAAAAACCTTCGGAAATTTCTGATACATCCGATAAAAAAGTAATAGATGAAAAAATAGAAGCTGAAGCGGAAAAAATTTATATATTAAATGAAAATACTGCTCATTTATATCTGGTTATTGTCGAAAACAAAAAAATTGATATTAACCGGCTGAAATTCGATATTACCAATTATAATTTCGATTACTACAGCATGATTGATTTTCAGGTAAGCGACCAATTGCTGAACGATAAGTACAATATGGTAATAGTAAAAAGTTTTGATAATAAAGAACAGGCAATGAATTATTATAAAGGGATTATTTCAAACCGGCAGGTATTCAGAAACATGAATGAAGGGCAATACAGTCATTTTATCATTTCTCAGGAAAATTTTCAGACTCTTTTCAAAGACCAGAATGTTGATAAGTATATTATATTCTTTAATAAACATTATCAGTGATATACAGACTTCTTAAAAATAATTATGACAAAGAATATTGTTTAAATTTAATATATTGACATAGAGAATATTATACCTTCAACAAGAAATTATAACTACACATTTGGAATTTTCTTCAGAGAATAAAATCATATATTTGCATTTTAGTCCCATTAGGGACATAATATTGGTAGTAGAAAAGGAGCAAGTTTAACAGTAAAGTCCCGTTAGGGACGAAATATAACATTATAATTATGGCTAACACATATAAACAAATTCATATTCAATCGGTTTTTACAGTTCAAAACCGTGATTGTATAATCCTCAATAATTGGAAGGATGAATTATACAAATACATTACAGGAATCGTTCATAATAACAAGCACAAATTATTAGCAATAAATGGTATGCCGGATCATATTCATATTCTGTTTGGATTACGACCTTCACAATCATTATCCGATTTAATGCAAGATATAAAAGGAAGTTCATCAAAATGGATAAATGAAAAACGATTTATCCGGGGAAAATTTTCCTGGCAAGAGGGTTATGGCGCTTTTTCTTACAGTAAAGCGGAAACGTCAAATATCATACATTATATCCATAATCAATCATTTCACCATAAGAAGAAATCTTTTTCCGAGGAATATCTTAATATGTTGAAAGAATATGAAATTGATTATGATGACAGGTTCATTTTCAATCCTGTTGAATATTTCGTACCTGACGGCACGAATTGAATTTATCAATAATAATTTTCTACCAATATAACGTCCTTAACGGGACAAATTATTAACAGAAAATATGGAGATAATGAATAAATGGTTTTGTTTGAGATGATCTAGGGACAAAAAAATTATTATATTTGTCCCCAAAAATGGAAAAAATATTTCAAATAGAAAAGCGAAAAAAAGCAAAAAAATTATATAATAAAGGATGG
>JACQWN010000075.1 GCA_016209245.1 Bacteroidia bacterium | reverse complement strand
TTCGTAAGTTCGTAAAAAATTCGTAATTCGGTGGGATAATAAAAATTAACTATATGGATGTATAGTAACTGTTATCGCTATGAAAGAAAAAGATTTGAAAGTAGATTTCAAAGATCATCAGTTAATTCTTTATTCTGAGCATGATGATGATTCTTATGGCCCCATTCAGACCGGTTCCCAAGCCACAATGAATTTTCTTGACGATTTCCGCGGTAAATGGAAAAGGATGGAAGATGATCTGATTAAAAAGGTCGCTTCCGGAGAAATAAGCATGATATATTATTATATGATGCTGGAAGAATTGACTGTAGCTGAACTTGCCACAAGGGTCGGCCTCAGTAAATCAAAAGTTCAAAAACATCTGCTCCCGGAATATTTTCAAAATATAGATATCAGAACATTATGGAAATATGCCCAGGTCTTCAATATTCCGGTGGCTAATTTATTCCAGTTGATTTCCGCCAAAGACGACAAGTATTGGAAAGCTCATTATATAGAAAATGAAGAATTAAAAGGCGAGCATTATATCGTACAGCAAAAAACAAAAAGCCCTTTTGTTGTAATTACTAAAATTGAACGGATAAATTCATGAGCGGAATTCATTATCGGCATAAAATGGCTGCCCACTGCGAAACAGGAACTATTGCAGGGTTGCTTGATTATAATGGGCTGAGTATAACCGAACCCATGGTTTTTGGGTTAGCAAACGGGATTTTCTTCGGGTACATAAAGATGCCAAACTTTAATTTCCCGATGTTTTTTGTACGGTCAAAGCCGGGTAATATCAGGACAACAATAGCAAAACGCCTTGGTATTAAATTTTGTACAAAAAATTATTATAACCCTGATGATGCTCAACAAGATCTCGACAGGCTTCTTGAAAAGAATATTCCTGCAGCAGTCCAGGTGGACTTCTTTTATATGAATTATTTGCAGCCATGGCTGCGTGTGCATAACAATGCTCATTATATTGTGATTATCAGTAAAGAGGAAGAAAAATATCTGGTCAGCGATTGTTACTATCCTGAAGTAGCAAAAATTGATGCTGATATATTAGGGAAAGCGCGTTTTGCCGGTGGGATTGGCGCACCAAAGGGATTAATGTTTTACCCTACATTTGTACCAAAAAAAATTGATTATAGAAAATATATTATTATCGGGATAAAAAAAGCAGCTTTTAATATGATTAAAATTCCTATTCCTTTTTTAGGCATAAAGGGAATCCGGCGTTTCGCCAAAAAAATTAATGAATGGCCTAAATTAGCAAGAGACATTGATCATTTATCACACGAAATAATGAAAATCAATATACTATTAGAAGACCAGGGAACAGGCGGTGCAGGGTTCAGCTTTATGTATGCTACTTTTTTAAGGCAAGCTTCAGAAATATTAAATGACAGGAATTTATTTGATTTCTCAAAGCGCATGATGGAAATCGGCGACGGATGGAGGGAGGTATCTCTATGTGCAATTCGTATGGGGAAAAACCGTGACTTTTCTGAAGCAAAATTCAAGGAACTGAGCAATCTGATAATGAGTAGAGCAGAGGCTGAAAAGCAATTTTTTACAGATATTTATTCGTTTATTAAGAAATATGTTAGAGGCATCCATTTTGAAAAATGATACAATATATTTCTGAAATATTATTTATATTTGCAGAAACAAAAACAAAATTATGCTTTTTGATGTTGAAATAGATAAGAGTAAATTAACAGCAAGACAGAAAAATATATTCAATTCTCCTAAAAAAGAAGGGAACTGCGAAATTGATTCTGTTCCTTTTATTTGACATTTATTTAAATTAGAGCATTTTATGAATGAAAATTTATACAATTTTTTAGTTAACATAAAATACAATACTGCGATTTATTCTTATGATGAAAGCGATACGAAACAAGGTATAATTTTACCAGTTTTAGAACATTTGGGTTGGAATACAAAATTAGTAGATGAAATAATACCAGAATATCCTGTAAATGGTTTTAGGATTGATTATAAAATTAATGCTGGCAATAATGATATTTTTTTAAAGGTTAAAAAAACAAGTGAAAATTTAGAAAAACACGAACAACAATTACTTGATTATTCTTTTCGTTTTGGTGTTGAATTTTCTATACTTACAAATGGTTTAAATTGGTGGTTTTACTTACCAATGCAGAAAGGAAAATGGAATGAAAGAAGATTTTTAGATATAGATGTTACAAATCAGGAAATTTCTTTTGTTTCAAATAACTTTACAAATTTGCTTTCAAAACAAAAATTAATTTCGAGCGAAGCAATTTTAAATGCTCAAAAAATTGTAGAAGATAAAATTAGAAAAAAAAATATTGAATTATTAATGCCCAAAGTTTGGAATAGTTTAATGAACGATTTTAATAGTCCATTTATTGAATTATTTATTAATGAATTAAAAAAGAGTAGTGGATATGAACCAACTTATCAAGAAGTTAGAGAATATATTTTTAATAATTTAAATCCTAAAAATGTTAAAAAAATTCAACAAGAAATTTCTATTTATAAATATTTTGATGCTCCCTCATCAATTTCTCATATTTTAGAAGTAAGTTGGCAATATTACAAATATGGTTATGAATATAGAAAAGCTGTAAATATCGTTGCTCATCAAAGAGATTTAGTTTCTACAACTGTAATGGATCAATGTACTAGTGTTGCGACAATTTAATTTTAAGACCTCACAGGTTTTAGAAACCTGTGAGGTCTGGATTAAAAAATTGTTTTCAATGTTTCATTTTTAAATTGTCAAGACACTAGACGTTTAGGAATAAAAGCTGATGATTTTAGAAACCTTTTATCAAATAAAGAATTATTAATTAAGTTTTTATCTGATAAATTTTCTAAATTTTCAAAACAGATTGAAATTTACTTATCAATATGAATAATGTTAATAAGTTTGGATTTTGCGAAGGTAAATTAGAAAATAATTTAAATTATTTCAACATTTTTACGGAAAATCCAAAAAATCATTGGATTGCTGAAAAATTTGATTTTTGTTCATGGGAATTTCCCCGTTCATTACAATCTTTAGAAACCTTAAATGAAGAATTTGCAAATTCTCAATTTCCCGGGATTTATTTACTTTTTGAATCGAAAGTACGTAAAGTTTATATTTCCTTAATCGAAAGGGTTTAGTGAATAAGTTTATTGAAAAACGAAATGAGGAGGAAGTAATGCTTGATGATGTGAAAAAAATTTTACAAAAAAAAGGTTATAAAGTACAAGCATGGAGTTCTTATGAGGCAAACATTAATAATGAAAAAGTTTATATCAGACCTGGAAGTAAAAAGTCAAAAGGATGGCAAATAACATTTCGTGATTTATTTAAAAACGCATTACAAACTTCAAATGGATTTTTACTAATGCCAAGAGATGGAATTATACTTATACCATTCTCTATTATTTTAACCGTAATTGATGATAAAAAAACTGCTTTTAAAAATAATACTATTGATATGTTTATTGAGTTTACGGAAGAGAATAAAGTAAATCTGAATTACAAGAAAAATAGTATAGACATTTCTGATTATAGAATTATCAAGTAATAATGCCACAAAGCGATGTTTCAGAACTGAGGAGAGAAATTAAGGTCTTAATACTCGAAACCTTAAAAATAGACTATATTAAAATCGAAGAAATCGAAGATAGCGCTCCTTTATTCATAACCGGACTTGGTCTTGATTCTATTGATTCTCTTGAAATAATCGTGGCGCTTCAACGTAAATATAATATACGAATAGATGACAGGAATCTTGCACGTGTTATTTTGCAATCGGTAAATTCAATTGCTGAGTTCATAGAAAAAGAAAAAGCAGGAATTTTCGTTAATTAGTGTCTGTCCATAAACTCTGAATATGACACGAATTGCACGAATTAAAAATATTTTTTTCCTGTAAATTCGTGTAATTCGTGTCGATATATTTATTTGTGTATTGACATTACAGACAGACACTAATTAGTGTCTGTATTATCACTTATCGGATGACTTGCTACAGATCATTTATGCTGTCTTAAATAAAATAAAAAAGTCATCCGATGAGTTGTAAATTTACAAATATGAAATTTATATTTTTCTTCATTAATTTAATTA
>JACQWN010000074.1:28749-29324 GCA_016209245.1 Bacteroidia bacterium | reverse complement strand
GTAATCGTAGCCCAAGTATAGGCACCAGGCGTCCAAGCTACTGTACTCCGTAGCCGACCAGAAGTCGACGAAGTCGCCCAGACTGGAGAACGAACCATTGGTGTAGTCCCTGAAGCCGTCAGGCAGAGCCGTGAAACCGCTTTCGTTGGTAGCACCGGTATTAGGTAAATTCCAATGAGTTGTACCGGTTTCTTTCATTTTTCCGCCGGCAACACTTGTGCCGCCAAGATAATTGATTAAAACAGTCCATTCGGCATCCGTTGATAAATGCCAGCCGGTGGGGCAGATACCCTGTGTAGTACCGTTCATTGCCGTGTCGGAAGGGTTGTACTGCATTATTTCGTTCCACTCGTATAGGCCGCCGTATACTTCGCAGTTAGCAGGAGTGTTGTTGTAACAGTATTTTTCAAGAATACCGTTGTCGGTTTGTAATTGTCCGCCGGTGGTGGAGGTTATCATAACGCCTATGTCAAGGTTTTCGGTCATCCACCATTGGTTACCGATTTTTTCTATGGGGTATGTCATGCAGTTACGTCCGTCATAAAGAATTTTGGCGATAGTGTCGGTGTAGGTTT
>JACQWN010000074.1:0-28743 GCA_016209245.1 Bacteroidia bacterium | reverse complement strand
CGGTAGCGGTGCAACCGTTGTTATCGGTCACCGTCAGCCCGTACGTGTTACCCGTAGAGACGTTGCATGCAACGTCTGTACATGCCGTATTCCATAAATAGGCAAAGGGTGGTATTCCGCCGGTCGCGTTGGCATTTAGGGTAATGGTGGTACCGGGGCAGATGGCGGTGTCGAAATCGAGAGACACAATTAATTGCAGTGGTTCGGTAATTTCAACCGAATCAACGGCGGTGGTCATGGCGGAATCGGTGACGGTTACATAATATATACCGGCTTGTAGAGACGCAAGGCTTTGCGTCTCCCCGCCTGTATTCCACAAATATGTATATGGCGGTATCCCGCCGGTTGCATTTACCATAGCCGAACCGTACGTGCCACCGTTGCATGCCACATTGGCAACAACCGCCGCCGAAATAGTCAAAGGGTCAAATAAATCAATGTCCTTTAAGCAGCGCACAGAAAAGCTGTACTCCTTGTTACCTGTGTACCTACTCACACCGGCGTTACTGTAATACAAGAACCGGTACCATGCTATAGAGCTACTAATCTCAGAAGCCGACCAGAAGTGTCCGTAATAGCTGCCCGAATTGTCAAACGAGCCATCGGAGTAATCCCGGTAACCGCCAGGTAATCCTGTAAAACCGCTGGCGTCGGTAGCGTCGGTATTAGGCGAATACCAATGTGATGTTCCGGTTTCTTTGAGTTTGCCTCCGGCAATTGCACTTTCTGTACCAGTAACTAATACTGCCGAAGCATCTAATGATAAAATCAACTGATGCCATTCCAAATCAGTAGGGATGTGCCAGCCTGTGGGGCATATACCTTGAGTTGTACCGGTATCTCCTTCATCTGAAGGGCTGTATTGCATCATCTCGTACCATTCATATAAGCCGCCATAGACACCGCAATAAGCAGCGTCGTTATTGTAACAGTACTTTTCAATAGTATCGTTGTCGGTTTGTAATTGACCGGCAGTAGTGCTGGTAATCATTGTTCCAATATCTAGATTTTTGGTCATCCACCATTGAGTGCCGATTTTTTCTATGGGGTAGGTGCGGCAGTTGCGGCTATCCCAGAGAATTTTGGCGACGGTGTCGGTGTAGGTGGCGATGTAGGCGGGTTCGGTGATTGTAACAGAGGCTGAGGTTGAGGTTGAGGAGGCATCGGTAACTGTTACGGAATAATTTCCGGCAGATAAACCTGTCAGGTTTTCAAAACCTGACAGGTTTGACCACAAATACGTGTACGGAGGTGTGCCTCCGCTTGCCGTTACCGTTGCAGCGCCGGTCGAAGCACCGTTGCAGTTAACATTGCTAACTACCGCCGCCGAAATAGTCAAGTCAATATTCTTCAAGCACCTGACCGCCAAGCCATTTGTCTTATAACTGCCGAGACGGCCTACACTAGCATAATAATAGGCAAGGTCGCATGTCCATGCGTTTACAGCATCAGCTTCCGTAGCGGACCACCAGTGGCCAAAGCTTCCAATTTCAGTGAAAGGGGGGACATTAAGATTATAGCGGTAGCCGCCAGGTAAAGCCGTAAAACCTGTTTCGTTGGTCGCTCCCTCGTTGGGATTTGCCCAATGAGTTGTGCCTATTTCTTTTAGTTTGCCGCCTTCGTCTGTTCCTCGCCAGCCTAATGTTGTAAAATCATAAGGAAAATCTGTATCACAGGTAACGCTTGTACAAATTGCTCTCTCTAATGTAGTCCATTCGTAGTGGGTCGGGATGTGCCAGCCGGTTGGACATATACCTTGTGTTAAGCCGTTCATAGCGGTATCGGAAAGAGCATACTGCATCATTTCATTCCATTCGTATAAGCCGCCGTACACTTCGCAGTTGGTTGGGTTGTTGTCGTAACAGTATTTTTCAATTGTACTGTTGTCGGTTTGGAGCTGGCCTGCAGTATCGCTTATTATCATAGCTCCAATATCGAGGTTTTCCTGCATCCACCATTGTGAGCCGATTTTTACAATCGGGTAAGCTATGCAGTTACGGCCGTCGTAAAGGATTTTGTTGATGGTATCGGTGTATGTGGAATCGGAGATACATAAATATTCATCAGCGCCGATATCCGGGGGATTTGCTCTTGTTTCTCCGTCAATATCGTCGGTAATGCCAGGGATATTTACACCATTGATATGATAGCCGGGCTGAACATGGAGGTTGGTTTCCGATAAAAAGTGCGGAGATTGTACAAGGGTATTTGCATCACCTGAAATTGCCGCTTGCCATTGTGCAAAATGATAATGTGTGGAATTAAGATATCCGGTAAAATTGCTGTCCGCATTCGTTACATAGTAAATATTATTATCAATTGTATCGAAAGGATTAGTTAAAACGTCGCAATAGACTGCATATCCATAAGCTGTTTGTGAAGCCCCTGTTCTTTCGCCAAGACTTGCCTGTATGATATTATTCCTCATAGTAATTTCTGTTCCTGTCCATGCAACTGCAATACCTGCATATTTAACGTCGCCTGCTACTCCATAGATAGTATCGGGTGTAAGGTATATTGAATTAAATAGTAACCATTGCGCTATTGCCCACAGCAATTCCCCCATAATTTTTTTCAATTTTATTATTAGTTATAAGCAGATTATCGGAATTAGCGCTGAAAGCTTCAATTCCATAAGTGTAATTACCGGTATTTGAAGCGCCGGTAATAATACAATTTATAATACTATTATATTTTGTATTCCCGTATTGACCTGTGGAAGCAAATTTTAATACGCTATAATAGCCAATACCTGTCATCCGGAGCGTCATATCCCTTGTTGTTCCTCCTTCTGTATTAGAACCATCAAATGTTATATAATCTGCATTTCTTAATTTTATTCCGGAGCTGTCCTGAATACCGGCAGCTATAATAATTTCAGGTGTAATACCGGGCGCAGGCTTGAATTTTACCGTGTTTGTCAATGACGAACCCTGGATTGAATCAATAATTACCGGACTTTCATTATATAGCTCGTCGGTAAAGTAAAAATTACAGGCGCAGGAAATACCGTTCAGATTCATAGAATTAACAGCATCGCCTAAGGTTTCAAAATCCTGTCCTACGCCAATATTGTAATTTCCGCATAGCGGAGTGTTTTCGTCGGCGCCTATGTCAGGAGGAATTTTTCTCGGTTCGCCGTCAATATCGTCTGTTACAGAAGAGACTGAAGTACCATTAATAGCTTGACCGGATTGAATATGCAAGTCGGTTATACTTTTGAACAGAGGATTCTGATTATATGAGTTTAAATCCTGACCTGCACTTCCGGAAAGCCATGTTTGCCATGCGGATAAATTCTTATCAGGATAAGCGACCCAATTGTTTGTATGATTTGTTATGTAATATATGTTATAATCAATCGTATCAAAAGGATTGGAGAATCCCTCACAAAACACACCATAACCTGATAAATTTGCATAAGTTCCTCCAAGGCTGTTTTGTAATATATTGTTCAGCATAGTAACTTTAGTGTAACCATCATCAATTGCAAGGGCTGTTGAATAACACGAGCTATAAAGTCCATAAGATAAATCCTGCGTTAAATAAATTGAATTGTTATACAAGTTAATTCCCCTGGCAAGAAAGCTTGTTCCCAGAAATATGCCGGCAGTCATATTCCATATACCTGTTGAGCTTCTCCCTGCAATGTGTTCAATAAAATTATTCTGAATGGTTACATCGGCGGTATCGGAACCTTGCAAATATATATATATTCCGTTTGCCCCGAATTCGCTATTTCCCTCATAAACTATGTCATGAATAATATTTTTTGAGAGCATGACATGGCTTATTGATTCAAGCCAGATTCCATGGGTTTTATTATTTGCAGAACGAATATCGGATATATTGTTGCCTGATATTTCAAGGTAACGCTGGAATACACACCGGATACCAGACTCGGTAATATATTGCATGCTATTATTGCTACCGATAATATTGTTTATAATTTTATTTCCAATACCCGGGTAATTTGTGTTACCGTCTAAATATATACCAGTTGTGAATTGTTTGATAACATTGTTATCAATCACATTATTATTATGATTATTTCCGGATGAATATATAGCGGAAGTAAAACTGGAGTTATCAAATCCGGTTATTTTACAGTTCTTTATGATATTTCCTGTAGCCCCGTCTTCGTTAATGCAGAAAAATCCGAATCCTTTATAGTTAGTGCCTCCTTGTATGCGAAATGTAAGATTATGTATAGTATCGTTATCGGAATAGCTGCCGATAAACCGGATATAATCTGCGGCATCAAAGGCGATACCTGTATTATTTGCAGTTGGCGGCAGATTAATATCAATGAGCGACTGAACTCCGGAATCAGGTCTGAATGTAATTGTATTTATTGCGCTTGCTCCTGTGATAGTGTGTATTCTCACAGTATCGGACATATAATAGTTGTCGGTGAAATAAAAAGTTACAGGGCAACTGACTCCGGCAGCCTCGATACTGTCAATGGCAGCGGCGAGCGTTTCAAAGTTCTGACCGGAGCCGATGGTGTATTCTCCGCACATTGGCGGAATGAGGGTTAAGTAAGCAAGAGTACTTGTATCGTTACCTGCAGCATTGCTGACAATACAATAATACGAGCCGGTATCTGCAGAAGTAACATTATTAATTAAAAGTGTATCGTTATCGGCGCTTGTAATTTCCAGACCATTATGAAACCAGAGGTATGAGAGTGGTTCGTCGCCTGAGGCAGAGACTGTAAACAAGGCATTGCAGCCAGCATAAAGAGTGACGGAAACAGGTTGGGTTGTGATGGATGGTGGAATAATGTCCTTTAAGCACCGCACAGAAAAACCGTACGCCTCGTTGGTGCCGTACCTGTTCACACTGGCACCATAGTAGATCAAACCCCGGTACCAGGCTTCGGAGCTACCGTTCTCCGTAGCCGACCAGAAGTAGCTATAGCCGCCCGAATTAGTGAACGAACCATTGCTGAAGTACCGGTTTCCGCCAGGCAAAGCCGTAAACCCACTTGTATTAGTTGCATCGGTGTTTGGTGAAGACCAGTGGGTTGTGCCGGTTTCTTTGAGTTTGCCTCCGGCAATTGAACTTTCTTGACCATCAACTAATACTGCCGAAGCATCCAGAGATAAAATCAGCTGATGGTATTCCAAATCTGTAGGGATGTGCCAGCCTGTCGGGCATACGCCTTGTGTCGTTCCTGTCATTGCAGTATCGGAGGGGCTGTATTGGAGCATTTCGTTCCATTGGTAGAGACCGCCGTAAATTTCACAAAGCGAATCGTTATTGTCATAGCAGTATTTTTCGATTATGCTGTTATCGGTTTGCGTAAGCAGGCTGTCTGTGCCGAGAGCAGGGTTTATGCTATTTACCTTGACGCCGATGTCAAGATTTTCCGCCATCCACCACTGGTTGCCTATTTTCTCAATAGGGTATGTGCTGCTATCGCGGCTGTCGTAAACGATTTTGGCGATAGTGTCGGTGTAGGTTTGGGCGGATAAAGTTCCAAGTCTCAAATTCAAAATTCCAAGACCCAAGAAGGAAAAAGACAAAATAGAAAATGTAAATTTTTTCATAATGATTTAAAATTTTAATTATTTATCATTGCTGAATTTAAGTCACAAATGCAATTTATGTTTTTTATTGTCTTCCTTGCACCGGAGAAGGCAAATATATAGTTTTTATCAGAATTCTCTTCTTTTTTTTCTTTCATTGTATAGTCGTTCTGTAAAACCGCCTTCTTTAAGAAACAATAATTCCAACTTTTCTAATTGTTTTCTTAAAAGATATGTGGCCTGGTTAATCAAACAAATGAGCGTATTAGCCGCAGTTTCTGCAGATGCAGTTCTGATATTATATAGGTCACTTGGATCAGACAAGTCTGACTTGTTAGAAGTGTCAGACGTGAAAGGCTTATACATTCCTCTTACGGCAAGTGCTTCAGGAGAATTCTTGTCCCACTGTATTAAACTATTCTGACGCAGGAAATCTTCATAGTCTAGTAAAAGTTCTTCCTGGCTAGCTCTTGCAATTCCTGTAAGTTTTAATTCAATTTTTTTTGAAGTTGCTGATGCCATGCTCCCTTCTGCAATGTTCTGCACACCGCTTCTTGCTGCCTGTACCATTTGGTCATAAGTTCTGGAACGCTTGTCTATAAACCGTTCACAAAAAATTACTGTAGAATCATAAATGATTTGAGCAGTCTGGAAACTGCGAAGCTTTCTATATCCACCATGGGCAGGTATTAAACCGTGTTTGTTGTTCATAGGTATAAATTGTTTTATCTTTAAGATGTTCTGCAAACTTACATAAAAATATGAGAAATGCATGTTTGTTTATCCGTAAATATTATGAAAGAAAGAATTTTTCCATCCTTTTGTAATGCTATTGAATATCCACCATTATGCCCGCTCCCAATCGCCGTGGTCACAATTCCGCCTGTCTTGAATGCAGTATCGAGGTCGCCTGCTTGCTGTGCGAGGCAAGATCCAAGACCCAAGCTCCAAATTCCAAGACCCAAGAGAAAAGTTCTAAGTCTCAAATTCAAAATTCCAAGACACAAGAAGGAAAAAGCCAAAATGGAAGATATAATTTTTTTCATAAGATTTTAATTTTATATACTATATTCAAGTCAAAAATAAATAAATGTTTTGAAAATAAAAATTTGTTGAACATTCTTTCAGACGCTATCAGGTTTTTTCCTTTCTATTACCGCTGATCCCGCAAGTGCG
This sequence comes from Bacteroidia bacterium, assembly GCA_016209245.1. Lineage (GTDB taxonomy): Bacteria > Bacteroidota > Bacteroidia > Bacteroidales > BM523 > JACQWN01. The sequence continues at coordinate 22,033 of JACQWN010000074.1, read as the reverse complement.
GGACGACTGCTGTCAGGGTCTTATTTTATGTAATGCTCATCTGTCTCCCAATTTTCGGGATTTTCGATTATATATTTACGGCTGCGGTTTAATTCCTGATGGTTACGAATTATTCGGATTTTTTCCGATTTTACCATTCATTTTTTACAATTAACCCGTAATCATTCAAAATCATTTTATGGTCGGAAATTGTTCCGAACAGACATTCCCTGTTCTGTGTACACAGGGTAATATAATAGGCGCCAGGTTTAGAATAATCATACCCTTTTAACCTGTAAGACCGGCGATGGTGTATTTCCGGATTATATTTCATCATTTTTTATCGTTTTTAAATTAAATATTTCCTATAAGACGTGCGGATTCGATACAGCTTTTGCCAACTGCCTACTGCCAACTGCCTACTGCCTACCGCCAAGTGCCAACTGCCAACTGCCAACTGCCTACTGCCAACCGCCAACTGCCAACTGCCTACTGCCAACTGCCTACTGCCTACTGCCTACTGCCAACTACCAACTACCTACTGCCAACTACCAACTGCCTACTGCCTACTGCCTACTGCCAACTACCAACTGCCAACGGCCAACTACCAACTACCTACTACCTACTACCTACTACCTACTACCTACTACCTACTACCTACTACCTAATGCGCTTCCAACCAATTATTTCCAATCCCTATATCAACTATTAATGGTACATCGAGCCGCCATGTATTTTCCATCTCATATTTGACTATTTCTTTAAAATCATCTATTTCAGGTTTATACACATCGAAATCAAGCTCATCGTGAACCTGAAGGAGCATTTTTGAACGGAATCCCTTTTCTTTTATGTTATTGAAAATTCGAATCATGGCTATTTTAATAATATCGGCAGCCGAACCCTGAATCGGGGCATTAATAGCATTTCTTTCAGCCATTCCCCTCACAGTTGCATTTCTTGAATTGATATCATTCAGATATCGCCGCCGTCCCAATATTGTTTCAACATATCCTTTTTCCCTTGCCTTTAAAAGAGAATTTTCAATATATTCCTTGACACCTGGAAAGCTTTCAAAGTAATTATCAATCAATGCTTTAGCATCGGTTCTTTTAATTTTTAATCTTTGCGACAAGCCAAATGCCGTTATTCCGTAAATAATCCCGAAATTTGCTACTTTGGCATTATTCCGCATTTCTTTTGTCACCATTTCAGGAGGTATATTATAAATCTTTGCAGCAGTTGTACGGTGAATATCTTCATCGCGGTGAAATGCATCAATAAAATGCGTGTCTTTGCTGAAATGAGCCATTATACGAAGCTCAATCTGTGAATAATCGGCCGACATAAACAGATGTTCGGTATCAGTCGGAATAAAGGCCTTTCGTATTTCCCTTCCCCGTTCTTCACGGACAGGTATATTTTGCAAATTCGGAGCATCTGAGCTTAAACGCCCTGTTGCTACCCTTGCCTGATTAAATGATGTATGAACCCTTCCGGTATCCGGATTGAGCAATTCAGGTAATGCTTCAATATATGTTGATAATAATTTCCTGATAGACCTCGAATCAAGTATTTCATTTACTATCGGATGCCGGCCGGCTAGCCTGACAAGCACATCTTCGCTTGTGGAATATTGATTTGTCTTTGTTTTAACTGCCTGAGGGTCAATTTTTAATTTATTAAATAATACTTCCCCAAGCTGTTTCGGTGAAGAAATATTAAAACGTTCATTAGCAAGTGAATATATTGTTTCTTCAATTGAAATCACCTGTTTTTGAAGAACCTTTCCATAATTAACCAAATCGGGTATATTTAACTTTACTCCAGTCATTTCCATTGATACCAAAACAGGAAGCAACGGCATTTCAACGTTATAAAATAAATAATTTAATGAATTTTTATTCAGCTCTGTTTCGAGCAGTGATTTGAGCTGAAAAGTAATGTCGGCATCTTCTGCGGAATATTCAGCAACTTTTTCGACAGGAACATTTCGCATGCTTGACTGACTTTTTCCTTTTTTCCCAATCAGCGATTCGATAGGAATTGCTTTGTATTTCAGATATTGTTCGGCGATGTAATCGAGGTTATGCTTCAATTCGGGCTGGATTAAATAATGCGCTATCATGGTATCGAATAGTTCCCCAACAACCTTTATTCCATATTGGCTTAATACCAATATATCGTATTTAATATTTTGACCGATTTTCTTTATATTACTATTTTCAAAAAAAGGGCTGAAAATATTTAAGATATTCATTGCAGCATTTCTGCCAGGTGGAACAGGTATATAGTAAGCTTGATTAGGCAGAAAACAAAATGAAATACCGACCAGCTCTGCTCCAAGAGGGTCAATTCCTGTTGTCTCGGTATCAAAGCAAACCTCATTTTGCCTTAGTAATAGCTCTATAAATTCATTTCTTTCTTCTTCATTATCAATAATATAATAATCGTGTTTTATAGTATTGATATTATTAAAATCGGATATTGCCTGATTTACAGGTATTTCACTTGTAATTTCCTCTGAAAATAAATCAAGCTGGGTACTTTTTTTTACTTCTTGAATAATTCCTTTTATATCTTGCGATAATATCCTTTGTGCCAATGTTTTAAATTCAAGTTCTTCAAATATTTTAGTTAATAATTCATTGTTCTTTTCTTTTATAATATATTCATTTTCATTAAAATAAATTGGAGCATTTAAAGATATTGTCACAAGTTCTTTCGATAACATTATCTGTTCCTTAAAGTTAAGAATTATTTCCTTTTGTTTTCCTTTAAGCTCATCAATTCTTTGATAAATCTGTTGAATGCTGCCAAAAGAGTTAATTAATTTTTTTGCTGTGACTTCGCCTATTCCGGGAGCGCCTGGAATATTATCCGAGCTATCACCCATTAATCCCAAAACATCAATAACATTTTCCGGCGAAGGAACCATAAAGTTCTTTTTCACTTCATCAATTCCCCATTTTTCGGGTTCTTTATCTCCTTTTCTGGGTTTATAAATTAAGATTTGAGAAGAAACCAACTGACAGAAATCTTTGTCAGGCGATAAGATATAAACAGTGAAACCCTCGTGTTCGGCTTTTTTTGCCAAAGTACCAATAACATCATCTGCTTCATATTCAGGCACTTCGACTATGGGAATATTTAATCCTTCTGCAATCTTTTTAATATAAGGAACAGCAATTTTAATATCTTCAGGGGTTTCCTGCCTGTTTGCCTTATATTCAGGAAAAACTTTATGCCTGAAAGTCGGACCGGGAGGGTCAAATACTATGGCAATATGTGAGGGATTTTCATTCCTTAATGCTTCATCAAGGGTATTGATAAATCCGAAGATTGCTGAAGTATTCATCCCTTTCGAATTATATCTTGGGTTCCGGATAAATGCGAAATAGGAACGATAAATTAAAGAATAGGCATCAATAAGGAGTAATTTTTTGTGGTTCATAATAATAAAGATAAAACTTAATTTTCACATCACATTAACTGGTTTCGCCTTGTCTGATACATGAATAAATATCCCCTTTTTGCAGGGTTATTTAAAAAAGAACGGTTTATTAATGTTTCCACAATATTTTGTTTTTTAAGAAAAGGTTGTAATAATTTTTCCGTTCTGGTTTCCATTACACCAATCCTTTTTGCAAATTCAGTAAAATCTGCCTTGTTAGGATATCCTCTTTTTTTATATGTTTCACTCATATAGCTGTCGGCAAATAGTCCTTTGCTTAATGCAAAATGGCTATCATCAATGTGTAATTTCGTATTTATTAAATCATAAGCAGGACTCAGCAAATAATCTCCTGATGAGGATTCAAGCAAAGAAAAATTTTTCAGGTGTGCGTCTCCGTTTGAAAACAAAAAGTTAAAAACAACCAAGGAGAAATATTTTTCAATTTCGACTCTCCATGCAGGGACAAATTTCTGTATAAGAAGTCCTATTTCTTCATAACATGATTCGTATTTGAAGCTTGGTCCTGCATTATCACTAGTTTTTCCTGAAAGTGAAGCGAAATCTTCTTTTCCTGATTTTTTTCCATCTGGTTTTCCATCAAATCTTTTTGTTATATAAGCCGGTGAGCCGTCTTTAAAAAATATCAAGGCATTTAAAGCGGTATTTATACCATATACCTGTTTTGCGATTTGCATTGTGAGGTGTTCGTTGGCAGGAACCTGTCCGGCATTTTTTAAATCTTGTGGTACCGGCTTTAAAATATACGTCCCATGTTCACCTTCTTTGGTCAAGCGTAAATTATTTTTTTCAAGAATAAAGCTAAGCTTTTCCTGAACACCGGATATTGAAATACGCTTGCGATTTTCCATAAACTGCCTTGCAACTTCTTCGTTTTGTTTTGGCGATTCGTACGGTAATATATGATGTACTTTTTTCCCATTGAATAAATTCCGTAAACAACCCGGACTATAAGAAGTGAAACCCTCGGCCAATGTTCCTGGGCAATATTTTAACTCAAAAAAATTCATATAGATTCAACCGGTTTTACAGTTATGGCACCTATGGTATCGCACCGGGCAGTTGTCAATAACAATCCAAAATTATCCACCTCATCTATCTTTAATTGCTTACATTGCAATTCCCTGTTAACGCCTTCGCTTAACATATTATAAAAAAATGGAAATAATACTTCACAGCGATATTCCTGCTGCGTTTTCGGCAATGTCAAGCTGATAGCAGGCATATCTTTATCGGCAAAGTAAGGAGCATCATACCTGAATATATAACTCTTCCTGTTTTCTTCTGTAAGGAACCCGGCGAAAATCCCATCCCTGAATACTTCTGCCTTTCGCATTTATTTAATATTTATTCTGCTTTAGTTCCAACTTTAGTTCCATCCCCAATACCTCTGCTAATTTTTTAAGCACGTCAAGTGAAGGATTTCCCTGCCCCCGCTCCAGCTTATACAAGGTATTGGTGCTGATTTTTGCAAGTTCGGCCAAGTGAGGTTGAGTAATTCCCAATTCTTTTCTCCTGCCTTTGATAGTTTCGCCTATCGTATTAACTAACATCATGATATTATTATGATATTATTATAATATGATTTTTCGGTAAAAATACTACTTTTTTTAAAATATTCAAACAAAAATCACAATATTATGTGATTTTTTTATTAAGTTTGACATCTCATAAAAATTATTTATGCGAAATATTTCCCAATTATTTCTAAAAGGTCTTTTTTCCTGATTGGCTTTGCAATATAATCGTCGAAACCGGCAGCGAGGCATTTCTCCCGGTCTTCCTGCATGGCGTTCGCAGTTTCCGCAATAATTATGATATCCGGATGAGCCGTTTTAATTTGCCGTACGGCAGTATATCCGTCTATTTCAGGCAATTGAACATCCATAAGTACAATATCAACTTTCTTTTGGTTGCAAATATTAATTGCATCCAGGCCGTTTTCCGAAATTATTAATTGAATATTTGTCGGTTTCAAAATATTTTCAAAATATTTAATGCTGACTTTATCATCTTCGGCAAGAAGCAGCACTTTACCGCCCCAATCATACTTCTCCGGAGATATTGAAATTTGCTTATCTGTTGTAGAAATTAACCCTGTCAGATATGGAATTGTAAAAGTAAATCTTGTCCCTTTGTTAAGCTCTGATTCTAAAGCAATTGTGCCACCCATTAATTCAATAAGCCCTTTTGATATAGCTAATCCGAGACCTGTTCCTCCGAATTTCCGTGATGCAGAGCTATTAACCTGCCAGAAACGTAAGTGAATTTTCATTTAATTTTTCATAACCAAAAGTTATTTCCCCCTTTTCAGTAAATTTGAGTGCATTATCGAGCAGATTTGTCAATACTTGACGTAGTCGTACAGAGTCGGAAATCAAAATAGATTCCTTTTCGGGCAAATGATAGTAACAAAAAACAATTACCTGCTTTTTTAGAAATTCAATTTTTGATTTATAAAAAATAAGCAGATTATCAAGTAATTTATTAAGTGAAAATGCTTCTTTCCTGATAGACAACTGCCCCGCTTCAATTTTTGAAATATCAATCAGGTCATTGATAATTGTCAGCAAATAATTGCTGCTGTTACTGATAATTTCCATATATTCGTTCTGTTGCCCAGGGGTCAGATTTTCATCTTTTAATAAATCAATAAACCCTATTATACCGTTCATGGGAGTCCGGATTTCATGACTGATATTCGCCAGAAAATTATTTTTCAAAATGTTTGCTTCTTCCGCTTTTTCTTTTGCGCTTATAAGCTCTTTTTCGGTCTGCTTCCTGATATCAATCTCCTTTACTAATTCTTGTGTCCTTATCTCAACAATTTCTTCGAGCTGGTCGTTCAAGGTTTGTAAATCTTTGTTTATTCGTGCAATTTCTTCATTTTTGGTACTAAGCTCTTCACTTGCTTTCTTTTTAATTCTAAACCTGTTATAGATATAAAACAAAACGAAAAGAATAAGAATCATGATTAAAAGTATAATATTTCGCAGATTCTGTTCTCTTGCAATTTGTAGCTCCTTCAGCCGGTTGCTGTTTCGCAGGAGCTCATTTTCTTTTTCTTTTTCCAGAATCTCATAGCTTGTTTGCAATTCAATAATTCTCCGGCTATTTTCTTCATTGTAAACCGAGTCCTTGTAAGTATTATATAGCTTGTAACTATCGAAAGCTTTTTTATAATCGTTTATCGAATTATATAATTCTGCATAATAATAATATATTGTAATGATTTCCCTCGTAAGGTTTTCCTTTAAAGCCATATTAAGCGCTTGTTCAAGATATTGCCCGGCTTTCCGGTACTGATGAGTTTCAATATTAAGCTCTGCAAAGCTGATAAGCGACATTACAATAGCACTCTGAATTCCAAGTTTCTTTTTTAATACCAGCGAATTATAATAAAACTCTTCAGCAAGATTATATTTTTTCCATTGTTTATATAATTGACCGGCGCTATTGTAAGCGATTGCCTGGCCTTCAATATTTTCTATCTTTTTGTATATATCTATTGCTTGTTGAGTATATTGTAATGCAATTTCCAAATTCCCCGATTGCCTGAATACATTCCCCATATTTGTCATAGTATTTGCAATCGCTTGTTTATTATTAATAAGAGTATATATAGTTAAAGCGCGGTTTAGAAATTGAAGAGATTTATCATAATTTTTCAAATTACAATATAATACTCCAAGATTATTAAAAATTCGAGCACATAATTCATCATTGCCTGTTTCGGCTGCTATTTCCTGTGCAGAATAAAGATTTTCCAATGCAACTGCATACTGCCCTTTCAAAATATATTCCTTGCTTATTTCATCTTTAAGAATTACAATATTTTCTTTATCATCCGATTCTCTTGAATATGTAATTGCTTCACGGAAATATTCAATAGAAGCATTATGATTGCCCAGTAAGCTGTATATTTTTCCTAAATATTGACAGGCAATTATGGTTTGGTCTGAACTGTTTATTTGTTTCGATAAAAAAAATGCCTGCCGGCAAAATAATAAAGCTTTTTCAGGAGAAACGGAAAGATAATTTTTTGATAATTCAAGAAAAATATCTATCCTTTGCACCGGGGGCAATTGACCGGATTTAATTGTATCTTTGAGAATATTTTCTAAACTATCGCAGGTTTTCAGGTCAATCTTTTCGGCTGAAAAAGAAAAATAACCGGAAAGTACAATTAACAGCAGTACACTATAATTACAGAGGTTCATAAAACCTTATTTATTTTAATAAACAGCACATCTGCAAAGATATAATTTTATTATGGAGAATTTGACATTTTTCAAACATCAGTTTACAAATTTAACTTTTTCTGTTTATCAATTTTACGATTTGGATTAATGGATTAATGGATTAATGGGGTATATTCCAACAATCCAATAATCCAACAATCCATATTATAAAATAGTTAATATTTGTAAACTACTTTTCATGGTTTATGAAAAATGCCGAGAATTTTAAAAAAATGTTTAACTTTGCATTGATATTCAATAATAATATATGGAGACCAAGATCTCACAGGTTTTGAAAACCTGTGAGGTCTAATAATAATATATATGGAAAATAGTGATAGCTTATTTGGCGACAAAAATTTAAAAAAACCGGAAAAGGAAACCCTTTTTGGTTCTTCCGGTTCGCTCTTCGGTAATATTGATCCTTTTGAAATAAAACAAGCAAATATATTTTTTGCTCGCGATAATGATGCGAATGCAGGTTCAGAAAAAGTATGGAAAGTTTTAATTGTTGACGATGAAGAAGATATTCATTCGGTTACACGGATTGCGTTACGGAATTTTTCATATAACAACCGCAATATTCAGTATTTCGATGCTTATTCTGCTTCACAGGCATCTGAAATCTTGCATCAGCACGGCGATATAGCGGTTATTCTGCTTGATGTAGTTATGGAAACGAATAATGCCGGATTGGAGCTGGTAAAACAAATCAGGGAAAAATTTAATAATCCTTTCAGCCGAATAATACTTCGAACTGGCCAACCCGGTCAAGCACCTGAACGTGAGGTTATAGATAAATATGAAATTAATGATTACAAAACCAAAACCGAGCTGACGCAGGATCGGTTATATACCGTAATGATGGCCAGTCTCCGCGCATTTGAATCGCTAATGATAATTGAATCGTTCCGCAAGGATCTTGAGCAGAAAGTAATTGAAAGGACAGCCGAAGTGGTTCGTCAGAAAGAAGAAATTAAACGGCAAAAGCAGGAAATCACCGACAGTATTGTGTATGCCCGCCGTATTCAATCGGCCGTGCTGCCGCCAAACGATTTTATTTCAAAGGTCCTGCCCCAGCATTTCATAATCTTCAGGCCCAAAGATATTGTAAGCGGAGATTTTTACTATGTGCTTGAAATTAATAATGTCATTGTTACTGCCATTGCCGACTGTACCGGTCATGGCGTTCCCGGCGGTTTTATGAGCATGCTGAGCATCGCTTTTCTTACGGAAATTGTAAATAAACGTGAGATTACTACTGCAGCCGCCGTATTAAATCATCTGCGTGCTTATATTATCAAATCTCTTCATCAGGCAGGTCATGACGACAATATTGCCTCCATACCCGGATTATCGGAAGGTTGTGAAATTTATGCTAAAATTTTAGTCAAAGACGGAATGGATATATCGTTGTGTGTTATTGAAAAAGACAAGAACCAGATACAATATGCCGGCGCAAATAATCCTTTATATATAATTCAAACGGTTGCAAAGCAACCGTTTGAATTAAAAGAGATCAGACCTGATAAAATGCCTGTCGGTGTTCATTACGGCGAATTGCAACCTTTTACAAATCATGAATTACCTATCTCGCCAGGCAATATGGTATATCTTATTTCCGACGGCATTGCCGATCAGTTTGGCGGACCAAGAGGAAAAAAATTCAAATATGTCCAATTTAAGCATTTATTATCTTCGATTTACATGAAAACGATGGAAGAGCAAAAGAATATTATCGAATCCGCATTAGACGATTGGATGAACCACACCAACCCTGATACAGACAATAAGTATTTACAGATTGACGATATTACGGTTTTTGGAATAAAAATTTGATTTCACCTTTCTTTCAACGAGCAACCATTTAATATTTTTCGTGTCTATTATTAAAGCTGTCAGACACTTTTGAAAATATTTATATCAATGGCAAGATTCTTAAAAATATTCCTGTTATTCCTGTGCATATTTGAAATATCTTGCCAAATAGCCACCGCCGAAGGCACAAAAGAGCTAATGCCGGCATCAACAAGCTACGGCAGGGTAGAAATTTATCCGAATTTCAGCCCTTTTGCAACATATTCCTGCTCGCCCGACTACCGGCTGAATATATCAATTTGCAATATAGGCGAACAGATATATTTCGGATTTGGTAATACGTTTGATGCCAGTCAAATAGAATATAATGATGTTTCTTTTCGCCTTGTCGCTCCAAATGGAAATATTGTTCTTGGTCCTTTGCTTACCCCTTCATCAGGCAATGGACATATTTCTACTTATAACCAGGCAGTTGCAGGTCCATCTGTTATAAATCCTGCCGGTTATCCGGCAATAAATTATACTCCTTTAACGACCGGCGTTTATTTTATTGAATTCGATTTTAATGATAATGGTATTGAAAGGCGTGAGCTTGAATACTTCGATATTACAGTTACTGATGCTGCAAACCAGCGTATCAACGGCAGGATTTGGTCAAAAGCATGGCAGATTACGACAACTATTTCTCCGGCGCCAAATTATTACGACAATCCGTTTCATGGAAAAATGTATGTTTACTCTGACGACGGCATAGTCACATCCGTTGATTTCAACGGCATGCGCCCTCTGGTATTTACTGTCTGTGCAAACCAAACAGGATGCTTTAATACCGGCAATCTTTATTTCGACAGAAAATCGGTAGTCGGCTATTTTAACTATCCGCAATATAAAATCTTTTTAAATGAACCTGATGAAAGCTGTTTTCCCACCGGTGAGCTTGGTGCAATTACCGCTCCGTCGTATTTCTCGGGATGTACACCCGATGATTATTGTATAAACATTCAGGTTAATCAGCCCGGCACCGTCGAAATTTGCATTAATCTTAATGGCAGCCCCGGTTTTCAGGCAGGAACAAACGACCGCCTGCTTGTTTACGATATTGTTGCAGGGTGGAATTGTATCCCGTTTGATGGTCTTGATGGTTACGGAAATCAAATCGAATCAAATATATGGATACCTGCCGAAATTGTTTATTATAACGGAATAACCCATTTACCTTTAACCGATGTAGAATATAATGAAAACGGTTACAAAGTAAAAATTATCCGTCCTACAACCCCTAATTCAATTCCTGCATTATTCTGGGATGATACTAATTTGCCAGATGGTAATATATCACCCGATGGCGGCTGTACTAATCCTAACGGCTGTCATAATTTCTATGATTTTTTTGGAGATTCAAGCACCGTCAATACATGGTGGTTCGCTTCAAATAATGCTACCGATGACTTGCTTTTCCAACTAAACTGGATTACTGTTGATGCAAATATTAATACCCCCTCCGGACAAAGTAACGATACCGCTATATGTTATTCCGGCGGCACATTTCAATTAGACGGAGGTTTTGAAAATGCAACCGGCGCTTACTGGAGCGGAGGAAGCGGTTCATTTCTCCCCAATAATACAACAATGAATACATCTTATATGTTTTCTAATCAAGAGATTAATAATGGTTATATAAAGTTATACTTAACAACATTTGGACCTGAGGGATGTCCTGCTTCAAAAGATTCAATCAGAATAATTATTGAGCAAAATTCAATTGTTAATGCAGGGGAAGACAAGATGATATGCCTTAATACTTCATCTGTTACATTAAATGGTTTCATAACTGGTAATGTCGGGGGAATGTGGTCGGGAGGATCGGGTGAATTTGTTCCGAATCAATTTAACCTCTCATCAATATATTATCCTACTAATGAGGAAATTGCCGCAGGGAGCATTACTCTTACTTTAAGTTCATTGAACCAAATTTGCCCTGTCGTATCCGACCAGGTTACATTCGAAATTGTTTACATTGATATTGATACAATAAATGATGATATTTCGTGCTATAGCTATAATGACGGCAGCATACAAATTTCACTTTCAGGTAATAGCGGCGGTTATCAATTAATTTGGGAGAATAACTATAGTGGACTGACTTTAAATAATTTAACCGCAGGTAATTATTGTTATACTGTAAGTGAGCAAAATGGATGTGAAGTATCGCAATGCATTAATATATTTGAACCTTCCCAATTGACAGTTGGAATATCAAAAATTGATGTCAGTTGCAATGATATTGACCTTGGTTCCGCAAATGCAATTGTCAGTGGTGGTACACCCGATTATTCATATTTATGGAACACAGGGGCCACTTCGGCTCCGCTCAGTGGCCTTTCTGTCGGAATCTATTATGTCACTGTAACAGATAATAATGGTTGTACCGCAACCCAAACCTCAAATATTCTTAAGAAAGGAAATCCTGCTGTTAATTTTACTGTAAGTAAGACATCGGGTTGCCCTCCGATGCAAGTTTTTTTTAACGAGACTACACCGGCAGAATATTATAAGTATATATGGAATTTCGGTGACCCAAATTCAACACAACTGCTTGAAAATGAGAAAAATGTTTCAAATATTTTTGTATATGAAGGTGTATATGATATTTCATTGACAGTAGTTACTGATGAAGGATGCGATTCGACAATAATAATGGAAGATTTGATTACTGTTTTCCCGGATGTTTCGGCAAATTTTAAAGCCGACCCTGAAAAAGTCAGTATTTTAGAACCTGTAATTGAATTTTACAATTTTTCATCTGAAAATTCAGTGTACTATGAATGGAATTTTGGCGATGGCGTCAAGGCATATAGTTACAATCCGCACCATACATATAAGAATCCGGGAGAATTTAATGTTTCATTGACTGTTTTTTCCGAAAATTTTTGCACCGATACAGCATGGGCGAAAATAATAGTTGAAGAGCCTGTAACACTTTATGTGCCGACAGCTTTTACACCCGATAACAACGGATTAAATGATATTTTCATGCCCAAGGGGTCAGGAATACAAAGCGAGGGCTACACAATGTACATATACGACAGGTGGGGTTTTGTCCTATTTGAATCAAGTGACATTAATTTTGGCTGGGACGGAAGGGATAAAAAAGGGCTGCTTGTGAAAGGCGGAACTTATACATGGTTGATTCAATATCGAGACGTTGAGAACCATGATATTACAAAAACGGGTAGTGTAACGGTGATTCGATAAACTAAACCAAAAAAAAATTTTTGAAGAAATATTTTTTTTGTTCAGTTGTATAAATATAGTGGACAAAAATGATTATTTTTGTCCACTATAAAGAGATTGATTTTGTACTTCGTGAAAATCACCTTACTTCAGCTTTGATTCAGGTAAGCTATGATGTCGGGAACACTAAAACAAAAACAAGAGAAACAATAGCACTTATTGAAGCAGGTAAAGAACTCAATTGCAGTAATCTGATGATTTTAACCTTTAATTACAAAAATTCCGAAGTAATTGAAGGAAAAACCATAAACTATTTTCCTGTTTGGGAATGGATGCTATTTGAACATCAGCTACTATAACATTATTCTAAAATCTCAATTTCATATAAGACAGGCCATCGTTTACCGGTGATATAAACATGCCCCGTCATTTCGTTATATGCTATTCCGTTCAATACATTATCATTATCGTTAATATATTCTGCAGGTACAAGCCGTGAAAGGTCAATTATTCAAAATATAAGGTTGAAGTCCCATCGCTCAATATAAAACAGGATTTCCGTATGTTATCTCCAGGATAATTTGTAATTCCCCATCCCTGTGTCTGAAAAGTATATTTATTAATAAAGTTAAAAGATTCTTTATCAAATACATATGCAATTCGCGATTGCCATGTCAGTTGAATTATTCTGTTTTTATCAACAACTATTCCTTCCCCAAAAACATTCTGCGGGAGCGTATAGCTCTGGATTAGCTCGCCCGTCTCGATTTTTATCTTTCTAATAGCAGATTCTCCATATTGACCCGTTCCTTCATATAATATTCCATTATCATAAACAAGCCCTTGAGTATAGGCGCTTTTATCGTGTTGATAAGATTTAATTATTTTATAGCTTTTGTTTTGGGGAATGATATCAGAAACAAGGATAAAATTTCCACTTTTTGACACTTTATTTCCTTTAGAAAAAACCGCTGTGCTGTATTGATGCCTTCCAACACGACTCCTTTTAGAACACCATTTATAAATAAACGGCGACCGTCCGGAAACATATATCCGCTTCCCATCTATAAAAAGGCAGATTGAATCAAATCTGACGGTATCCTGAATTTCCGCTTTAAAAAGAATGCTGTCGCCAAAAGAATGCTTTGAATCATATAATGGAAGTGGTGAAGCTATATTAATAGTAAATGCACGAGATTCATATTGAGCATCAGGTAATGAATCAATTTCCGGCTTCAGGTTTTTGGTGTTCCCGGTATCATACTTGCAGGAAAAATGTAATAATGTAAGAAGAATAATTATTATTACGGTGATAGAAGCTTTCATAAAAAAGACTTTGTTTTTCTAACCAGGTTCATGAACACTTTACTTTTTTACAGACCCTTCCTTTTTTTCAACAGCACCCGATAATATTGCCTTATATTCTTCCATATTGGTAAGGACCTGAATGGCTCTTTCAACATCCTTGTCTTTTTCCAGTATCGTCTCAATCCTTCCTTTTTGAAAATAATAGCGGCTTACAATCTCTTCTTTTATAAGCTGCTTGATTTCATCATGAAAAAGGTTTAAGTCTTTATCTTTATCATGCGAAAGCTTTTGTTTTAGAGCTTCAAGCTCGCCTTTTGCCAAATCATAATATTTTTCTTTATTAGTAATATCAACTAATTCTTTCAATTCATCCTCGCTTTTCGTTTTATAATCAAAATTTTTATTTTTTATATATTCAACAAATTCCTGATAATCATCTTCTGTGAAATTGAAATTTTTTGGAGGTGGAATTGAATCATGTTTCAGGCAATACTCTGTGACAAAGTCGAAAATCAGATTTTTGTCAAGAAGACTGGAAGCAATTCTGCTAAGCTGAACCGGTTCCTGAACAATATCGGGAACTATACCGCCGCCGTCATATACTATACGCTCATGCTTGGTTTTAAATTCTGAAATAAGTGAATCAGGAATTTTGCCGACGCTTCCGTCTTCATTTCTGCTGGAATAGTCTAATGCCTGGATACACCTGCCGCTGGGAATATAATATTTAGCTGTTGTAACTTTTAATTGAGCATTGTACGACAACTGTCGTGAGGTTTGCACAAGTCCTTTACCATAGGTCCGTTCACCAAGAATGACTCCCCTGTCGATATCTTGCATCGCACCCGATACTATTTCGGATGCCGAAGCTGAGCCACGGTTCACAAGCACAACAATAGCAATGCTTGTATCCATTGGAGAATTCATCGCCTTGTAAGTATTATTCCATTGATTAAGCTTGCCCTTGGTGCTTACTATCTCTTGTCCTTGTCTGACAAATATATTACATAGATGTACGGCTTCGATAAGCAGCCCTCCGGGATTCCCCCTTAAATCAATAATCAACCCTTTTATATTATTCTTGGTTTTTAAGCTGTTAAATGCCGCTTTGAAATCGCCACTCGACCCTTCGGTGAACTGATTAAACCTGATATAACCAATATCGCTGTTTAGCATATTATAATAAGGGACAGATTTTATCTTTATAATTTCACGTGTAATGGTCTTATTTATAGGTTTTTCAATACCTGGTCTTCGTATAGTAAGCTTTACCGAAGTATTTGGTTGGCCCTTAAGAATTTCACTTATATCACTTGTCGTTTTACCTTTTGTAGTTTTTCCGTCAAGCTCAATAATAAGGTCTCCCGCTTTCAGCCCTTCCTTCATGCACGGTGAATCCTCATAGGGCTCTGCAACCACCACATATTCTCCACTTTTTCTGATTAATGCTCCTATTCCGCCATACTGTCCGGTGGTCATTAATTTATATTCTTCAATCTTCGATTCCGGATAATATACAGTGTAAGGATCAAGCGATTTTAACATTTCATCTATGCCCTTTTTCACTAACGAGCCCGGTTCTACCTTGTCAACATAATATATATTCAGCTCGCGGAACAATGTATAAAAAATATCAAGATTTTTTGAAATCTCGAAATTATCAATGTCGTACCCGACAAGGATGAGTGAAGAAATAAAAAAGAACAGGGATATTATCAAAATTCCTGTTCTTTTCATGGCTTTTTTAATTAGTTTCATAATAATATTTTTTATTATTTGAGAAAGACGCTTGCGAAGCAAGCATCTTTCTCATGGAACGGGATCATATCCATGTCCGCCCCAAGGATGACACGATAAAATTCTTAAAAGTGAATAATAACCTCCTTTAAACAATCCATGTTTTTTCAATGCTTCTATTGAATATGCCGAACAACTTGGAACATAGCGGCACGACATCGGTAACAATGGAGAAATTGAATACTGATAAATTCTGATTAATAAAATAAAAGGAAAGTTACAGATGTTTTTCATATTCATTTACAATATCGTGCAAAGATATGATAATTTTTTTTTCTAAGTCACGGAAATCCGTTATCGTTTTATCCATGTAAACAATCATTAATACAATTTGTATGCCGTTCCTGTTCAATCCTTCGTATAATATATACTTATGACAGCGATATGCTTCCCTTATCCGTCGTTTTAACAAATTTCTGTCAACAGCTTTTCTGATATTTTTTTTTGGAATGCCAATACCTGCTTTTGCGGGAAAGCCGCTTTTAAATTCAGCTTGTTTCCACACAACTTTCAGAGGAAAATGAACAATTGTTCTTCCATGTTCAAATAAGCTGTCAATAAGTGTTCTCCCCGATAAACGTTCGTGCTTGCCGAATGTATATCTTTCTGAACTTGCCGTAGTACTATGATTGGGCATAATTAGAGTTAAATGCAGTTTCGTATCCTCTCAAAATAAAATGGAACGCTGATGACGCAGATTGAGCTGATAATCGCGGATTTTATCTGTGGAAATCATAGAAATCAGCGTTATCTGCGTTCTATTTCCCCTGATTTTTTGATAGAACACGCAACTTCCTGTTAATCCGTACAAAATTAATTTATTGCAATGAATTTTCAATTTGTTACCGGTTTTAGTTGCTTGGTTCTGATTTCCTTGCTTTTTAAATTTCTTTGGTTATTTTTTGGGGTGAATAGTTACAAAATGTTAAATTCACTTAACAAAATATTAATATTTTGCCTGAATTATTCAGGTTTGTAAAATTTCAATATCTCCGGAATTTATTCATTATCCTTTACAACCCATTCAGCGAATGAATTTGAGGTTTCATAAAGACGAACGGAATAAAGTTTAACACCGTTGGGTAAATGTTTCTGAATAAGTATGGCAAAATGCTCGGCAAGATTTTCACAGGTTGGCTGAAAGTCGGTAATAATGAGCTTCTGGAATAATTGATTAATCTTTTTTAGCTGTTTTACAGGCGCTTTTTTATAGATAACGAACGAATGGTCGAAGTGTTTAATAATATGGGTATTAATTATTTTTTTTAAATCGCCGAAATCAATTACCATTCCCGGTGTGGAAGTATTTTCGGTATTTTGTTTTCCCAAAACGGTTACAATCAACCGGTATGAATGGCCATGCAGGTTTTTGCATTTTCCTTTGTAGTTCCATAAAGCATGGGCCATTTCCAAGGAAAATTCTTTTGATATCCTGATGATGCTCATAACCGTATTCCCATAACCAAAATATCGTCAACTTGTTCGGTTTCCCCTTGCCATTCGTTTAATGTATGCTCAAGAGCTTGTTTCTGTTCTTTCATGGTTAAGTTTTTCAATTTTAACAGAAGTTCCCTGAAATATTTGGATTTGAATTTTTTCTTGTCAGGGCCTCCAAACTGGTCAATAAATCCATCGGAAAATAAATAAATCGTATCTCCGCGGCTAAATGTACATTCCCTATTTGTAAAGGGAACGGTTGCTAAAGTATGTATTCCAATCGGCATTTTATCGCCTTTTATTTCTTTTAATAACGCCTGACCCGCAAGGTCGCCTGAATCAGCGGTATTACCTGCTCCTGCGCTACTAACTTTATTACGGAGACCTTGCGGGTCAGGCGTTATTATATATAAGGGATTATTGGCGCCGGAAAAGTGCAATTTCATTTCCTTTCGGTCAATTATAACCAATGCAATATCCATTCCGTCCTTTGTGCTTCCGAATTCACTTGTTTGACGCAGCGAAAGAATCACATGCTTGCGCAAGTCATTAAGTAATTCGTTGGCGCCGATGTCGTATTTGTCTTGCTTTTCGTAATTAATCAGAATTTCATTTAAAAAAGTCACACCCAGAAGGCTCATAAAAGCGCCCGGAACACCATGTCCGGTGCAATCGGCAATCGCAATAAATATTTTATCCCTGAATTTTGAGCACCAGTAAAAATCTCCGCTGACTATATCCCGCGGTTTGTTTAAAATAAAATATTCAGTGAAATATTCATCAAAAATTTTTACCGGAGGGAAAATAGCCGCTTGTATCCGGCTGGCATATTGAATGCTGTCGGTAATTTCATTTTTCTGCGCTTCGATTTGCAGCATCGCTCTATGAAGCTCTGTCTGTTGCCGGCTCGAGTGCTTAAATGCTTTTACCAGATCTTTCTGCTGTTGCTTTATCTCTTCCTCCGCCTGTTTCACCTTTGTAATATTTGAATCTATTGCTACAAGCTCCACGACATTTCCGTTCTTGTCAAACACCGGAGTAATTGTGGTTTGTAACCATAAACGCTCGCCTGATTTAATATTAATTTCCGACAGATATTCTGCCGATTTTTTATTTTCTATGCATTCAGTTATTATTTCTTTAAGTTTCGGATTTGAGCTTGTGATAAAAAGATTTGAACCGAATTTTTCCTTAAATTCGTCAAGCGTATAGCCAAGCAACCTTGTAAAGCCCTCATTTACCCATTCTATTTCCCCGTCGGGCCGGGCAATAATAACAGAATTATCGGTTTCACGCGCTACAATTGATAATTTATCGAGTGCTTTATTTACAATTATAAGCTGTTCAGCTTGTTTTTGAATTTCAGTTTTTTGGCTGACAAGAATTTTATTCGCCGCTTTCTTTTGCCGGTTTTCTTTATATAGTAATAAAGCGAGTAATAAGAAAAACAAAAAGCCCACGATTAATCCATAAATAATATTTCGTTGAATTTTTGCCCTATGTTCATTTTCTGCAAGCTCTTCGTTTTTCAATTCAATTTCAAGCTGTTTGCTGTGTGCTTGAAATTTCATTAAAATTTTTTGTTTTTCAATTTCATCTTTCAGTCCGGCGATAATCATTGATTTCTCCTGCGAAATTTTCCGGGTTTGCATCTGAAATTCCGAGAGCTGTTCCGATTTCCCGGTTGCAGGCATTGAAACGCCCGATTCTCTGAAAAGCCGGTAATATTCATAGGCATTTTTACAATCATTCAGCGAATAATAAACTTTTGACATAGATTCATAATTCCGTTGCAATAAATCGTTCATCTCAAGCTCTTTCGACAGCTCAACGCTTTTGCCATAATATCCGAGAGCATCATTATATTCTTTCAACACTTTATGAACATTTCCAATATTATGAAACGTCAGCGCCATTCCCTTTTTATAGTCCATGGCTTCCTTTATTTGCAAAGATTTATGATAATATTCCAACGCCTGCTTAAATTTATTCCAGTCGTAGCTTACATTTCCCAAATTATTAAGTGAAATGGATATTTCCTTCTTGTTTCCAAGCTTTTCGTTTTCTTCAATTGATTTTTCATACGATTTTACCGCATTATTAAAATCCCCGTTATTCTGATAGACAATGCCCATATTATTATACAAAGATGCGATATTCCCCTTATTTCCTAATTCTTCATCTATTTCAAGCGATTTCTTAAAATAATTCAGCGCATTGTTATAATCGCCTTTTTCAAAATAAATGCTTCCGATATTATTAAGCAGGCCAGTTAAAGCGGGTTTATTATCAACCGATTCCATGGCTGTTAAAGCTTGCTTGAAATTCTGTAATGCTTTATCATAGCGGTATAAATCGGCTGCAATCAATCCCATATCATTTAAAATATTTGCAGCACCTTCATTATCGCCCGCTTCAGCTTTTAGCTTTGCGGCTTTATCATAATTCTCAAGAGAATTTTCAAATTCTCCGGAATCAAAATCTATAATGGCAATATCTTTTAAAAGCTCAGACATCCCCTTTTTATCACCTGTCTGCTTTTTTAGAACTAATGCCTGTTCCATGTTATTTTTCGCATTTTCAAGGTCATTGTTTTCCAAATATTTTTTCCCGACATTATAAAGGGCATCGGATATAGCCATATTATCTCCTTTTGCCTTTATTTGCTTTAATTCGGCAAGGCATTCATCAAGTGTTTTTTCGTCACGCTTTTCCGTTGCAGCTTTAACATCTGTGGATTGTTCCGGTTCATCCGGCTTAATATCAGGTTGTATATCGCTCGTAATATCTTTCGATGTCAGCAGCTTGTCAATTTCACTGATTTTGTTCTTTGGATATTGACTGTCGGGTTGAATTACTATTGCTTTTTGATATTTTTCTTTTGCATTAGGGTAGTTTTTTTCGTTAAATAAATTATCGCCTTCTTTAAGCAGCGCCTTGTATTCTTTATTTTTATCATCAGCAGTAGGAATATTTTGATTACCTGTGTTCTGTTCACATTGCGTTTTTAACTTATTAAGCTCCTTGGCGACAAGTAATTCATATTCTTTATCATATTCAAATTCGCCTTTTGCATTATTAAATAAAATTTTAGCAACCGGTTTAATAAAAGCAGATTTATCAATGCCGGGTGAATCTTTTATTAAAGTAATTGTCCCCATATCAAATGGAGGTATTGGCTTGGCTGCCGCCTCCGCAGGCATTTTTGTAGATATGCTGTATTTGGGGGAAAGAAAACCTTCGGCGATAATCTCATAGATATATTCAGCGTCAAGCTCCAGCTTAATAATAAACCCTGCATCATTTACTTTAGTGAAATGTATCAGTTTATTATTAAAATAAATATTAACTTTTGCACCTTTTACCGGTTTATTATTATAATGAACCTCTCCCATAACTTTGACGGGAAGTTCCTGGCAATAAGCTTGTCTATGAATTAATAAGCAGATAACTACGAATATCAATATCTTCTTAATATACAACATCAATCAATTCGTCTAAATGATTTTCAGCATCATCGCAATATTTTTTTTCTAATTCTGCAAGTTTTTCGATAATTTCGACAGTCAGGTCAGTCAACTCAGCAATTTCTTTATATAGCATTTTCCTGCGAATGACTTTGAGAGCTGTTTTATAAGCTTTTATTTGTTCGCCTTTCTGCAATCCGATTTGTTCGCCTTTCTGCAATCCGATTTGTTCGCCTTTCTGCAATCCGATTAGCTCGCCTTCTACTCTTCCTTCTACTCTTCCTTCTATTTTCCCTTCTGCTCTTCCTTCTATTTTCCCTTCTATCTTGGCGCTGAACATCATACTATTTGCATACCGGAGGTTTTCCAGATGTTGCCGGTAGGCGAGCCGTTCAACTTCGTTCATCCGGTCTTCGCGTAATGCCTCGCGTGCCTCAGCTAAACCTTTTGCCCTAAATTCGTCAGGTATTTCACTGTTCTTCAAGAAATATATCCACTCGTCAAGACTATTTTTCGCTATATCGTCAAAGGTATTTACTTTCAGAACGTAATATTCTGGAAAAATGTCGGCTACCTGCTCTTTTTTAAAGGTCTCTTTCTGTTTTACCGATAACTGAAGGATATCAGTTTTATGAATACCTCTGAATTCATTGCCCCCATGATATACATAGTCCTCGCCCTGACCCAGTTCAAAATAAACGATATTAACGGAATAAACTTTTTTCAAAGTTCCGTATTTTTCCCTTTTATGTATCCGCTCAATCAATGCTTTGCTTACTCCGTACAACATCCGGTGAAAATAATCTACTTCGTCTTCAGCCTGTACTTCTACAATAATTATCTCTCCTGTTGTAAGGCTAGCAATTATGTCAACACGGTTGAATTTATCTTCTGATGATTCCTGATTGCCTTCGCTTTCTCCCAATTCTAATATTGAGATATCTTTATTGAGCAACTCGCTGACAAAACCCTCAAGAATTTTAAAATTGGCTTTGTTGCGTAACAAACGCTTCATTGCCCAGTCGAATCGTATTAAATTACGTGTAACACCCATGATTAATAATTTTTAGCAAAAGTAGTAAAATTTAGTCTAAAAAACTGGAATTTTTTATTTTTTTATATTTTTACACCTTTAACCCTAAAATGCCTTTTTAGTTAATAACTATGTAATTTAGTTAGCGGTATATTGAAAGCTTCAAATATTTTTCTCTGTCTTTTTGATATTTCTGTGATAAAAGGCGTAGTATCATAGAGTTTAACAATTTTAATTTTGCGAA
>JACQWN010000073.1 GCA_016209245.1 Bacteroidia bacterium | reverse complement strand
TTGGTTGGCAAATATCGGAGGTGCATACCAAGTTCAAGGCGATTCGGCAAATGTTGCCAGGAAGACGCGAATGATGACTGAAATGAGCGCTAAAGCATTGGAATATTATACCAAAGCGCTGAAACTGTCGGAAGAGCTTGGTAATAACTATACAAAGGCAAACATCCTCAGTGACATTGGTGCAATTAATATCACAAAAAAACTTTACAATGAAGCGGAAGAATTTTTGCGCAAATCACTTGATGTAGCGACAAAGATAAATGCTTTTGATGTAATAATGGCCGTTTATCAACATTTTTATGAACTTTACAAGCATATCAAAAAGCCTTCTAAAGCCCTGGAGTATTATGAAAAATATGCCGCGCTAAAAAACAGCATCTTTAACGAAAATACAAAAAAAATTATTTCAGAATTACAGATAAAATACCAAACTGAAAAAAAGGAAGCTGAAAATAAGCTCCTTTCAAAGCAAAATGAAATTCAGAAATTACGGATTAGGAATAGCCGCTATTTAATAATCGGTCTCGTTGGTTTGTGTATCCTGATTTTGAGCGCCTGTGTCTTATTAATTCGCCAGAATAAATTAAGAACCAGGCAACTGGCAATTCAGCTAGAGCAAAAGCTATTGCGAACACAGATGAATCCGCATTTTATTTTTAATGCTCTGGCAAGTATTGAAAGTTTTATATACGAACACCGGCCAAAAGAAGCAGGTACATATCTATCCACTCTCTCCCGTCTGATACAGCTTATTTTGGAAAATTCCGCTTCCGAATATATCACGCTCGAAAAAGAAACTGAAATATTAAATTCTTACCTCTCTCTGCAAAAATTACGTTTTGACGATGATCTCGAATATAATATCGAAATAGATAAATCTATCGTTCCTGAACAGATATATTTACCGCCGATGCTGCTCCAGCCGTTTATCGAAAACGCTATTGAACATGGCTTCAGAGGAACAAAACAAAAAGGTTTTATCAGTGTGCTGTTCAGTATTATGAATAATAATCTGGAGGTCAGGATTACCGATAATGGTATCGGTATAACAACGGCGGAGCAGCAGAAAGCTCAGCATAAAATTCACAGGTCAATGGCGATGCAGATTACACGAGAACGGTTGAAATATCTGAATAAATCGAAAAAGCAAAAATTAAATTTTAATGTCAGGGATATATTGAATGAAAATCAGGAAAACACGGGAACTGAAATTATTTTTTCAATTCCGTTACCATAAATTTCAGGTTTTTTCATAAGCAAGAATATCTTTTCCAAAGGTATCAATATGAAACCGGATTGCAGATTTTACATCTGATAAAGCTTCTTCATAAGTATCTCCCTCGCCTATGACAATACTTTTTAATCCTAATGGATAAGCTATATATCCATCAGGATGTTTTTCTATAATAATTTTAAATTGTCTCATAAAAATAGCTTCCTTAATTCGTTCAATATATTTTTGTTGTTTAAATTTTTTCAAAAATAGTATTTTTCTTTAAATCATCAAAGAAATTTTTATTTTTGTAGTTATTCAACAAAATAAAAATATTTGTGAATTATTCAGGATAGCAAGTTTTGCATGACATTACCAATCTTATGCAGCTAATTAAAATAGTAATAGTCGACGATGAAAAAAGAGTTAGAGCCTCTCTTAAAAGCGTGCTGGAGCTACATTATCCCGATGCTGCCGTTATCGCTGAAGCTGACGATGTACAACAGGCAACGGATGTCATTAAGCTTCACAAGCCCGATGTTGTCTTGCTTGATATCAAAATGCCCGGCGGAACAGGCTTCGATGTGTTAAAGCAATTAATGCCGTTCACCTTTAAGGTAATATTTATCACTGCTTATGATGAATATGCAATACAGGCATTTAAGTTCAGCGCTTTGGATTATTTACTGAAGCCTGTCATTCCGCAGGAACTTGTAAATACTTTGGAAAAAGCGCGACAACAGGTGAATATTGAAAATTTAGCCGGACAATTCAATGTTTTTTTAAACAATACCGGCAGCTTGGCCTGTGAAACGAAAAAAATCGTGCTTAACTGTCAGGATAAGCTCCATATTATCAGCGTGAATGATATAATAAACCTGTTTCCACGCGAAAATATAGCGAGATGGTAAAATATGTAAACGTTTTTTCAAAATTCTGAAAGCGCTGCCGAGATACCTGCACTTATACATTATATGTCTGCGCCTGTACAAAATATACCTGCACTTGTACATTAAACAGCTACACTTATACATTTGCTTTAAATTGTAATAATTTTATATATTATATTTGCAGACGTAAAAATTAAATTAAAAATTATGTACAATTATACAGGTAATAATTCCGCTTATCTCGGCATGGAGCTCCCGATATCAGGGGCTAATATTGACGGAACCGGCTTAATGTTAAATGAACGGGTCAAATTTACTGCAAATACAGGGCTTGCAATTATTTCGACAGCAAACTCAAACCTGGACGGCAGCGGTACTATAGCCGATTTAATAACGGCGGCAAACTATGGAACTCTAATAAAAAGAATAACAATAAAAGCACAAGGCACTACAACACAAGGCATGGTACGGATTTTTCACAGAGACGCAGGAGGAACCACCTGGCTTATGAGAGAAGTGGAAATACCTGCTATAACCCAGTCTTCAGAAGACCGGACATTAATTAAAGTAATTGATGAAATATCACTTGCGTACCATATAAACTAAAAGAGTTTCAATTGGTTATATAAAGATTCTTTGACATTTTGTAGATCAGGTGAATTAACCAGTTCATTTACAGGAGTTTTGTCCAAAAGTGACAATTTCAAAATCTGTAATATTTCGTAAGCTGTAAGAGGACTATTGAGTTTAGCTTTTACTATTGCAACAAGGGT
>JACQWN010000021.1 GCA_016209245.1 Bacteroidia bacterium | reverse complement strand
GAATTAATTACTGATATAGACAAAGAAAAATTATCATTATTTCCTTCAAGCGATGAAATATTAGATAGAATTGGCGTTTTGGAATATTTTCATGGCGATGAAAATATTTTGAAAGATTTATACACGCGGTTTATTAATGGAGAAGGTGAGAGATTGGAAGCATTTAAGCAATTTATAAAAAATCATAAATTTGAAGATTCAAAAAAAGCTATTCATCAATTAAAAGGATCTGCTGCAATTTTAGGTGCAAAGCGTTTTCTGGTGATTGTGACTGAAGCTGAAAAATATCTTCTTGAATCGCATAATGAGCTTGCAATAAAAGCAATTCCAATTCTTTTTAAGGAATTCGAAGATGTTGTTACTGAAATGAAAAAGTTCTTGGTATGAAATCGTTAATCGTTAAAGGCGTATGTTGAGAAATACTTTTTTCATTATAACTTTCATTGTTTTTTTTGCTATTGTTTCATGGTCGTGCCGCGATTGTTATATCTGCAAAGCAAACAGGATGGTTGATAATCTTATGGTGGATTTTGAAAAAGAGTGCGGTTCAAAAGAGGAGAAAGAGGCGATGGAACAGGAATTCAAAGAAAAATATCCTGATTCGCTGGGGTTTTTAGTCGTTTGTAATTGAGTATATGTTTTTACTCAAATCAGTTTATGTTCTCTTAACAACTCCCCCATTTCTTGTTGAATCTCTTTTGCCTTTGTTTCAGCTACTATTGCAAAATTTTGTGAGCTATCAGCAAAAATAATCGCTCTTGATGAGTTAACCAGTAAACCGCATGAATTATTCATTCCTTTTTTAGCCACTTCCTGAAGGCTTCCGCCTTGTGCCCCGACTCCTGGAACAAGCAAGAAATGTTCTGGGATGAGCTTCCTGATATCCAAAAACATCTCAGCTTTTGTCGCTCCAACCACATACATCAGCCGATCATTACCAGCCCATGTCAATGATTGTTTTATTACTCTTTCGAAAAGGCGTTCACCTGAAATGTTTTCAAAAAGTTGAAAATCGTTAGCTCCTTTATTCGATGTTAATGCAAGAAGTATTACATATTTGTTTGGAAAAGCAAGAAAAGGACTGATTGAATCTTCGCCCATGTATGGAGCTATGGTTACAGCGTCGAAATCCATATATTTAAAAAATGCCTGAGCGTACATGTTGGAAGTATTACCAATATCTCCCCGCTTTGCATCTGCTATAATAAAAATATCAGGATAATTGCTCCTGATATATGCAACTGTTTTTTCAAGACTTATCCAGCCCGAAGCGCCACGACATTCATAAAAAGCGATATTCGGCTTATATGCAATAGTATATGAATGGGTATATTCTATAATATTGCGGTTAAATTCAAATACAGGATCTTCCATATCCTTTAAGCAATCAGGTATCAAAGCTATATCGCTGTCTAACCCGACACATAAAAAACTTCGTTTTTTACGTATGTTTTCAAAAAGCTCTGAAACTGTCATAAAATTAATTTTAAGTTGAAGATTTTAATCTTTCTGCATTTTCTGCCAGTTGAAGTTTTTCAATAAGCTCATCAATATTTCCATCCAAAACAGATGAGAGATTATATAATGTCAGGTTAATCCTGTGGTCAGTCACCCTGCTTTGAGGATAATTATATGTCCGGATTTTTGCCGACCTGTCGCCCGTCGAAACCATTGTCCTCCTTTTTTGAGCAATTTCATCGAGGTACTTTTGGTGTTCAAGGTCATATAATCTTGTTTTTAATTCGCCCATGGCTTTATCGAGATTTTTTACCTGAGATTTTTCATCCTGGCAGGTTACTACAATGCCCGTAGGTATATGAGTTAAACGAATAGCGGAATATGTTGTGTTGACCGACTGCCCGCCAGGCCCCGATGAACAAAACCTGTCAGTTCTGATGTCTTCCTGTTTGATTGAAATGTCCACATCATCAGCTTCCGGAAGGATTGCAATTGTCGCAGCCGATGTATGGATTCTGCCCTGTGTTTCGGTTTGCGGAACACGTTGTACGCGGTGAACACCCGATTCATATTTTAAAATACCATAAACCCCGTTACCATTGACTTTAGTAATAATTTCCTTAAAACCGCCGACAGTGCCTTCCGTAAAATGAGTTACTTCAACTTTCCATTTCTTTTTTTCACAAAATTTATTGTACATTCTGAATAAATCACCGGCAAATATGCTCGCTTCATCGCCACCCGTGCCTGCTCTTATTTCCATTATGGCATTTTTTTCATCCTCCGGATCGGCTGGCACTAATAAATATTTAATATCCTCTTCCAGCTTTTCTTTCATATTTGCTAGAATCTCAAGCTCCGATTTAGCCATATCACGCAACTCTTCATCTTTTTCTGTCTCAAGAATCTCTTTCGAGGAATTAATGTTGCTCAGAACATTTTTGTATTCCTTGTATGCGGAAATAATCGGCTCAAGCTCTTTATATTCTTTATTGAGCTTTATATAGCGTTTCATATCCTGAACAATTGACGGGTCGGATATCTGCTTTAAAATTTCATCAAATCTTAATTTGACACCCTCGAGCTTATCTAATATTATATTATTATTCATTATATTCAGATTAATGAAGAGTTACTTATGCCATGTTATTCCCATTTACTCTCATCGTATTCAATTAAATAAGTTGAAATTTCAACTTTATTAATTGTTTCCGTTCGCTCTTTTATCGTATCGGCGTATTTTATGTCATTGGGACAAAAGACCAGGTAAATTCCTTTTGTTAATCCGAGACTTTTGCAATAATATGCTAATTGTTTTTTTCTTGTTTAGAACTGGTTTTCGTAATAATAAATTTTACTTTCTACCAGGTATTCAGCGCCTTTTATATTAATAAGCAAATCACTTTTTCCGAGACCTGTATCGGCTTCACGATAACTTTTTCCGTCTATAACCTGTAAAAATGCCTGTATATAGGTTTCGAAACTATAAATCAAAGCACTTTCTTTTATTGACAGATATTTTCCAGCTTCGTCCTTTTCCCTGAAAATATTAAAGCCGCGGCGTTTTACATATTCTTTGTATCCGTTTATTAATTCGCTTAGATTGAGTTTATTGTCTTTATCAAATAGCCGGACTGTTGCAATGCTTCGTAAAATGCCTGTCATTTCGCCGTTTGAATATGGATAAAAAGCATCGTACAAACGCTTCTTGTAAAATGGTACCCAAAATGTTACAAACCCATCTCCATCATCTTTTATCAAACCATTGGTATGTAATAATTTAATAGCAGGATGGTCAATTTTAAAAGGTATTTTTTCTTCGGTAAAAAGCAAACGTTCAACAAAACTGCGTTCTTCTTTTGCTTTGTTCAGAATGTTGGCAAAATTTTTATCTATGGTAATACGTAAATACCAATCTTCAACTTTTAAATAATTGTTGAAATTTATTATTTTTTTATCGGGATAGTCGTCCACCAATTTTTTGGCAAATCCGTTAACCAACCCCGGTTGATTGGCTGTAATCTGACAAATTTTCTTTTTTACTTTTAAATCAAATTTTTGTCCGGTTTCTTTTTCGTGTTGTCCCAGCAACTCAAAAACCTCTTCATTTGTAAAATAAGGTACATTCAGATTGTCGGCAATATTGAATGGTGACGCATTATCCTGTACTGCACCGACAATGTTAGTAACACCAACCAGAATAACAGATTTCAGGCGATGATTTTCCCGTGAATGGTAAGCATTTCGGATTGAATGTAAAAAATCGCTAAAATATTCTATATTTATTCCTTCTACTTCGTCAATAATAAGAACAAATTTCTGTTTTTCAATTTTTTCAATTTTTTCAAAAATTTCGCCAATTGTTTTATTTGAAAAATCTTCTTTCCAGAACTCTTTCAATTTTCCCGACAATCTGCTTAAAAATGATTTC
>JACQWN010000020.1 GCA_016209245.1 Bacteroidia bacterium | reverse complement strand
AAGAAAGCAGTATGTTTTTCAGTTGCCCGCCGGTCAACGACAGGTTATTAATCTTCGCTACCAAAGCGGTTGTATTTCCGCCGTCGGTATTGGCAGCAACCATGGGTATTTCATCGAGCAGGTAATTTATCCGCTCATTATTTTCGTCAATCTTTTGTTTAATTAAGAAAATATATTGCTCATAAGGAGTTTCGGGCGGTGGCGCCGGTAACCCGGGCAGGTATGAGTTGCACGATGTTGAAGTTTTCCTTACGGCACATACCTTCAGGTGCATGGTTTTCCACCACTGCTGACTGCATTCCGGAATCGTTGAAGGAGTATTGTCAATATTCAGGTTATGTGCATAATAATCGAAATGTACACCTTTTCCAATAAAAATATTCTGATTATCTATGCAGGAACTTGTCCATTCATTTCCCGCCTGGTTTTCATTCCTGTTGGGCGGATTGGTCGGACTGCAGTTTACACCTTGTTGTTTCAATTGTCCGTCGTAAACATAAAGCGAATATGTGCCATTGTTTGTAAATGTATTACATCGTATTACAAGATTTTCATTGTTGTCCTGGGTCTGGATGCCGAAGTCGGTATTTGCGAAATTATTATCGAAAATAATGCCGCCAAGTGCTCCGGAATTTTCCGTAACAACGCCATAAGTAGCGCCACCGGATAATGGATTCAAACTGGCCGAACCGTCAAAACTATTCTTTTCGATATGAAATGCACCGCTGCTTACAACATAAACGCCGTAACCATCTTGTTTCAAATCAGAATAGATACCCGTGAAAGTATTATTAATAATATCATCGAGATAACCGCCCTGTATATATATATTTTCACGGACATTATTGAAAACATTGTTATCAATAATATTATTGCCAAGTTTCGTAACAAACTGTTTAATTACGATTCCCTGCACCATATTGCTGAAAGTGCAACCGGAGATTTCTGTTGCATAGAATACACCTTTGAGTCCGCAGGTTAAACCTGTAAATTCACAACCGGTGAATTGTCCTTTGTTTAACGGGTTTACAGTATTGAATCCGGTTCCTTTGGCATCAATTCGAACGGACCTGTGTTTATAAATTTTACTTTGTTGAACAAAAGGTTATTTGCACCCCATGAACGAACGAAGAATTGAGTACCCATGCCTGCATATACCGGATGAGCAAGCGCAGCATCGCATATAAATTCGCAGTTATCGAAACGGCTGCGGTTTTCATAGCTATAAGTCTTGAACTCCACATCCCTGCGACAGTTTTTGAGCTTACTGCCGCTTTCGACCCAGAGAATACCGCCGGAACCTATACGGGTATCCCTGTAAAACGGATCGCCAACAAAAATACCTGTTTCGGCATCTTTGAGCAGTGAATTGTTTTTAAACCATGCAAAACCATGTGGATAGCCTGTCAGCAAAGGATCGGATGATGGCTGTGGTATGCCGTGGTCGCCAACTACAGTTATACCTCTCCACATATTTCCGCATCCGGCAAGTCCAATAAGCGTTGAACTATCAACAATAAGTTTACCGCCCTTTTCGACCCAGATACCTCCAAAAGAGCCGAATCCAATTACTGACCCTGTAATGTTAAGTGTTATATCAGCCGGAACAATAATTTTATCTTTAATAGTATAGTTTACATTGTTCCACGATGTATTGGCAGTAAGAGTTGTTTCGCCGGTATAGTTGAACAATGCGGGGTCGGCTATGATGTTGACGCTTGTGACGAATATCGAATCTTCCAAATCGGTAACCCTAACCGAATATCTTCCTTCACACAGGCCGGTTGCGATGGGGGTGGTCTGTGAACCGGTTTCCAAGCCCCATTGGTAGGTGTAAGGAGGCGTACCGCCATAAGCTGTAACCGTTGCTGCAGCATCGCAGGATCCGGCGCAGGACGTGTATGTAGAATCGGTAATGAGCGCCAACAAGTGTTCCGGCTTAAGGACGTTTATAGTCAAATGATAACCTAAACTAGGAACCGTACTCCCATCCTTTGTAAAAATTATAATATAATTATAGGAATAATCCTGTAATGGATTTTTTTCTTTACTCTTGCAGAAGGTTATTCTGATATTTCGCTCATCAGATACATCAAGCGGTAAATCGGTGATAGTTGCAGAAGTACCTGTAATATTAAGGCTGTATTCTCCGGGTATAGGCACAATATTACTACCTTTACTGCCATTTGCCATCCATTTTTCATAGAGCGGTTGGCCAAGGTTCACTTTGATAATTGCCCAGTCAAGCAGGGGTGGATACCATTGTATCTGCTTTTTAATAGAATAGCCGGGTTCTAATGTTCCTACAGAAACGGTACCTAGTAGTCCACCGTATGGGTGTCCATCTGGATCTGCATTCAAATTACTCTCTATCCATTGCTCCTGCCAAATTTACCCGGCTCTTACCATGGTCCAATTCACGGTGAGTTGTCCTGTCCGGGAAGGAACATCGCCGTTATTAAAAATTTCGACCCAGAGAAACTCTGGTTGCATGGGAGAGTAAGCTGGATTTTGATGTGTAGTTCCGTTATCGTTAAAATTTCTGTTCCATATTTTAGGGCTATTGTACAACTCGCTGTAGTTGCTTGTATAGGGTTCTTCAGCATCGTTGCGCCGTCCATGTCTTCGCCGGAGCGTGGTATATATAATTCGGCAAAGCGGCTGGCTGTGCTTTCGTAGGCGCCCATATCGGGGTTTGAACCGTCGGCCATACGAGGATTTCCTTCAATATCTTTAAATATATAATATGTGCTTAATCCCATGCTTATACAAGGGCTTGTCGGTTGTAAATGATGATCGGTATTTGATACGAACAATGGATCGGAATCAATATTACCGTTTCCCCATGATACACTCAAACATAAAATTCCTGCTGACCCTTCCTGTATATCTGAATGATCAATATATATCCAACCACTTGATAATATTCCTTTGTTATCAGCCGCATTGTTCCAAATAATAGAATTTTTAATCTGTATTGAACCACTTGAACTTAGATATATCCCATTCCCGAGATAAGAATTACCCTGGTTTGCAGGCAATGATGAAGAATTCCCTGCAAGTGTAGAATTTATAAAATTCAATGACGAATTTATGGCATAAATTCCACCACCATAGGATTGTGTGTACCATATTTGAGTAGGTTCAAAATAAAGCCTCGTAGTATTATCAACAATAGCAGAATTTTCAATATGTGCTTCTGTACCTGCACAATATATTCCACCTCCATAAGTCGTATTGGAATAGTTGAACATACCGGATGATATATAATTATTGAAAATTAGTGTCTGTTTCAATTCTAATAGAATATTTAAACAATAAATACCGGCACCATATAGTGGTGAAGTTCCAGAATTATCAATAGTATTATTTTGTATGGTAGTTTTTTCTATATAAAGAGAATTCATATCCGTATATCCCTCGCAATATATTCCACCACCCATCCAAGAAACAGAATTATTGGTAATATCTGAATTTTGAATAGATATATTACTTAAAAGACTACATATTGCACCTCCCAATGATGCTTGATTATAATTTATCGGATATTTTGTGTCATTTGTGATATTGATTGTGGAGTTTTGACAATAAAGCCCCCCTCCCATATTTTGAGCATAATTATCCGATATTTTACAATTTACAATACTAACTTGCTCTGTTGTAATGCCGCAAAGGATAAATTTATAATTATCACAAGATATGCCTCCGCCATTATTAGCAGAATTTTGTTTTATAATCAGGTTTATTAATGTTGGTTCCGCTCCTTGTATTTCAATTCCACTTGCATGGCTATCTTTGATTGTAAAACTTTTTAGTTCTGTATTGTTAGTTGGATAAGTAATTTGGCAAGAAGATGATTCTACATAAGTAAATAATACTACAGGTTGACTATTATTTTGAGGTCGAATAATTGTAGTAATCGGATCGTTATTATAGGAATATACCTTAATATTATCTTTTCTTATAGTAATATTTTCATTGTATGTACCAGGCATTACATATATAAAATCACCTGATGAAGCACAATTAATTGCACGTTGTATAGTTCTGAAAGGGTAATTATATGAACCATTTCCAGATAAATCACTTCCCAAAGTAGAAACATACCATGGTCCTGTATATGGTAAATCTTTTGTATATACAATTGTTAACTTCGGTATATACCAAGGTGGATCCTCATTATTTCCTGATATAAATTCAATGATTCTGTACCCAGTACCTAGTGTTGCGACAATTTAATTTTAAGACCTCACAGATTTTAGAAACCTGTGAGGTCTGGATTAAAAAATTGTTTTCAATGTTTCATTTTTAAATTGTCAAGACACTAGCATCCAATCCTGAAGTCCTTGGGATATATCGAAACCATAGTTTGGACTTAATCCTTGAAACTGATCTTGTACGATCGAAGTTACATCAAAGGTATTTAATCCGTTTGCAAGCAATCCCATACAACATGAAGTATATGTGCTTGTTGGTTTACTATTATAATTAACGGTATTGTCTTGCCATTCTGATGTAACCTTTTCTATCTTAATAGGTGTCCCTACAGCGTTAGTATTGTTACAAAATATTGACAATGAAGCGCTAATGATATTTATATGATAAATAGGTGGGGTATAATCAATTAGACTATTGATATAAAATTTCACATAAGAATGGTCTTCATTACAAGCATATTGTTGAGCACCACAAACATTAAAAGAAGCACTAAGCTTTAGACTAGATGCATAATTAGTTGTTGGATTGTAATAACTCACATAAGTATCATCCTGAGGTATTAATATTTGTGTAGTTTGTGCAAATATTGTACTATAAGTTATATAAAATATAACTAAAAATCTGTATTTCATAGCTTTACGAATTATATTTCGCCTACTCTTTCAGCTTTTCGGCTTCCGCTTTATTAATTGCAAATATATATTAATATTTTTAGAAAGTCAATAGATGTTAATAACTTTTTTAATTTACTTCAATATTGCAATATATATTTGCCTAAATATTTCACATTTGACATTTGAAAATGACTTGTAAAATCTAAAATTCCAACATGAACTCCCTTCACATCATATCTTTTAACATTCCATACCCTCCCGACTACGGAGGCGTAATAGATGTTTTCTATAAAATTAAGGCATTATCCCAAGCAAAAATCAGAATAAATCTTCATTGCTTTGAATATGGAAGAAAACCCACCGATATATTAAAAGAATATTGCCATAAAGTTTATTATTACAAACGTGGGCTTGGAATAAATCATGCAATAAGTACATTGCCGTATATTGTGAAAACCAGGCAATCGGAAGAGCTGCTTCAAAATCTTTTAAAAAATAACGAACCGATATTATTTGAAGGCTTGCATACAACAGCTTATCTGAACCATGAATTGCTCAAAAACAGAATAAAAATCGTAAGAACACACAATGTTGAACACGTATATTATACAGCCCTTGCACAATCGGAAAAAAAACTTGCAAATAAAATATTTTTCAAAAGCGAATCGGCTAAGCTGAAAGCTTATGAATCTGTTCTGAATAAGGCAACTGCTGTTGCCGCTATTTCTAAAAATGATTTTAATTATTTCAATAAAAAATATAAAAATGTCTTTTATATACCCGCTTTTCATCCTTACGATAATGTTAGCTCCAAAACAGGAAAAGGCGATTATATTCTTTTTCACGGCGACCTTTCAACCGGTGAAAATATTATATCGTGCTTATATTTAATAAAAAAAATTTTCAGCAAG
>JACQWN010000019.1:2324-15793 GCA_016209245.1 Bacteroidia bacterium | reverse complement strand
AAGCAACAGAATAAAGCAAACAGAATGTTTTTGTAACTTACTGATAACCTATATATATATATATATATATAAGGTAGAATTGAAATTTTGTGTTTTTCATAGTTCATTATTTTTTAGAGTTAATAATTATCCAAATATAAAATTACTTCAGCATTAAAACAATACCCTCAAGCTCAAAAATTCTTTACAAAACGCTTATTCCTGATAATCAAATATAAAAATGTGTTCGGATTTATAAAGCAGAACAAGTTTTCAATTTATTGGAGGGAACATATTCTTTATCTATAGAAATTCAGAACTCATGATTTTAAGCGCCAAGTCTAATTAGAAAATGCAAAAAATGATTCAATAGACTGTGACAGGTCGGGAGACCTGAATTTTATATTTTAGACAAATTTATATTTATAATTCTGTTCTTTGCCTAATACTTGTTCAATATGAAATATTTCGTTACAATCATCAAAAGAAAACATTTCATCATCTGAAATATACCATTTTTTTCTTTGTGCTAAAGATAGGTTTTGTATTTCAGGAAAATATTTTAAAGGTACAATAACAACTCTGCCATCTTCTAAAAAAATATTCATTTTTTCTTTATGAATAAATGATATTTTATTTATTTTAGGTCTTATTCCATTTATTCCGTTTGTATTTTTCATATAAAATGCTACTTTTGGCATATCATTAAAAGTAGTAAATCATTGCTTCACAAACTTTTCAGTAAATTTTCCTTCACTGTTTTCAACAGCTATTGTATAAAAACCAGGAGGGTACTTAGAAATATCAAGAAATAGCTGAGCGTTGCCGGTTTCAAAAAAATTCAAAATTTTTCCTGAGATATCGGAAATGCTGATTTGCTTTTTTCCCTGATTATCGGAGAGTAATATTGTTAGATGGTCGTTACATGGATTCGGAAAAACCTTAATATTTCTTTGTTTTAAAGCTAATTCCAGAGTTCCTACAATTACCGTCCCTTCTGCATTTAAGAGCCAGTCATCCGGATCAACTTCAATACCGGTGACATCTTCCGAAATAGGAATTGTATATAATTCAGTCTGTTCGTCATGAAAAACCCTGATTGTTGTGTCCTGTCCGGAATTAAAATAAATTCTATATTCTACCGGTGTAATAAACAATGGTGTTTCCAATGAAGAACCTGTCTGTTCAACTTGCATTTTCAGGTTATTCCCTTCCTGCCAATATAATACGTCAAAT
Organism: Bacteroidia bacterium; assembly: GCA_016209245.1. GTDB lineage: Bacteria > Bacteroidota > Bacteroidia > Bacteroidales > BM523 > JACQWN01. The sequence goes on along the minus strand of JACQWN010000019.1, from coordinate 14,578 downwards.
GTTGGAAATCCTTTTCCAAAATACCATTGGTCAAAGAATTGAGTGAAATCCATTCCTGTGACTGAATCTATGACAGATTTAAAATCCAAACCTGTGGCATTGCTATTTGCATAAAGCATGACATATTCTTTTAAAGCATGAAAAAAGACAGAATCATTATCTGTTTCGAAGCGAATCATATGTAATAAACTTGCACCTTTTCTATATGAAAGTTCCCAACTGAATATCCTGCCTTCATTAGTGGATTCTTCAAAAGGAATATAGACGCTGCCTTCGGGCTTGGTGAGCGCTGCATCATGCGCTTCGAGCATCATTTGGTCTGCTTCTGCTTGAGAAACAAGGTATTGATTGGATAAATATTCAGTATATGATGCGAATCCTTCGTTAATCCATATATCCTGCCATGTCGCACATGTCACATAATCGCCAAACCATTGATGACCAAGCTCATGAGCAATTATCCAGAAAACATTCCAGACAATTGTCGTCATGGTCTGATGTTCCATCGCGCCACCAAGCGGTGCCATACAATGACCGTATTTCTCATCATGGAATGGATATATTCCAAAAAGTTCCGAGAATAATTCGATAAGTTCATCTGTTTGGGCAACTTCTTCTAATGTATATTCATCATCTAAATAAACGTAATTTTGAACCAGGATAGAATCAAAGCCTGCCGGATGAGCATAAAAATTATACTCTACATATTCCGAAACAGCAAATGAAATAAGGTAATAATCTATAGGATGCAAACATTTCCACTCATGCCTGAACTTATTTCCGCTTACCGGTGTTACATTTGTCAGAATGCCATTTGAACCTGCTTTAAGATTTTGATCGGTAGTCAGAAAAACATAGCATGAATCGGCTTTATCCTGCAGGTCTTGTTTGCAGGGGAACCATTCTTTGGCATGAAAACACTCAGATAAGTTCCATGTAACATAAGGATAATAACCGGGAGCTTCTGAATCGTTACTGACACCTGAACCTACCGGTGTTCCATGATACCAAATCTGTACTGAAAAAAGCTCTCCGTTTGTGGGCGGTGCAAAAGGAATAACAGTTAAAAGATCATTAAGATGTGAAAAGCCGCTATTTTCTCCATTAAAATAAACTGAATCAACTTGCATCGGATTATTGAGCTCGATAGCAAATGTATCAAGCATAGCAGTTTTTGCTTCAGATTTAATAATAACATTTCCGCTGATATAAGTTGAAATGTTGGTAACAGTCAAATCAAGGAAATAGAACTTAATATCATAATCATTCAATAGTAAGCTGGCAATTGATTCAGTATTTTTTAAAATTTGATTTTTTTCTCCTTTAAAAGATTCAAAATTGGAAATGTATTGTGAAAATGCAGGAGAAGTTGCAAGTATTAAAAAAATAGGTAATAATTTGATTTTCATTTATATTGCTCTTAGTTCAAAAGGAATCTTTACCACGCTCATTATTTCCCTGCCTTTCCCTTCTATCAATTCATCGTCTTTAGCATAAAGCCAGAATACTTTAATTTCTTTCCCTTTTTTAATGATTTCTTCAAGATCAAAAAGTATTTCTACAAGCTTACGGGCCGAAGAAGTATTAAAGTATTCTAACTTGATAATAAAATCAGTCTTTGGATTTGGGTTATTTATATATGATTTAATATATGATTGTACAGGTAATTAAAATTTTACCGTGTCTTCAGGCATTGATCTGCCGGAGATTTCAAAAATATTTTTTTCAGGATCGAAAACTACTTTGGGAGTTTCATCTGTTGGCTCAATTATTAATGCCTCCTCCATAACCGAAATAATTAAACTTTAATATAAATAGTACATCAAGACTTTTCATTGTCAACAGGAAAGAACTTAAATTTCAGCTTCTCGCTGCTTTCTCGGGCGATATCTATTAGTCCCAGCCCTGAACTGTGTTTCAGTTCTTCATTTTCTTCTTTTAATTTTTCAATATAGAGCGATTTTAATGATACACTATCGAGCCGGATAATTTCATTTAATTGTTTCTCAAGATGTTGGATTTTTTCATTCAATATATAATTTCCGGAAGAAATCATGTAAAAATCACCCTTTTTTCCAATCATAAAAACACCTTGTTTTATCCCTTCATTTTCTAAAGAATGTAAGCTGATATTTTGCAAAATTTCGACAAGTATATGATAAACACGTTTCTTTTTTAACATAGGTTCTGAAAGACTTTGCATATTATCCTCAATCATTTTTAAAATCGGAAGAATCGTTTCCTGAGAATAATTACCTTTATGAATCATAAGAATATTGTTTTTATTCATTTCCCTGTGAAAATCCTGTGAAACGTGTATTGGTATTTCGGGTAACTCTTTATATTCCTCCTTTTTAAGACAAATTTGAAGATAAAAATAAGAATGTTCGTCATCTACTTTAACGAATGAATATTTTAGTTTTTGTCCAGATTTTCTGGCCATTTCAACTAAACCCAGACCTGCGCCTCCTTTTTTTGAAATACCCTCATTTTCAAGAATATCCAGATATAAAGCTCGCAGTTCAATTTTATCTAATGAATTGACTTTATCAAGTTTCTCCATTAAAGACGGAATCTCATCATTATCAATTAAATTTGCAGAGGCGATCACGAAAGAACCAAAGACATTCCTTGTCAGAAAAAACCCGGTGGAAGTTTTAACAGTTCCCTTCTTATTGAAATCGCCATGCCGTATTATATTTTGGAAGCATTCAGCCATAAGAAACGAAACCTTGTTTTTCATGAGGGATAATTCTTCATGCAGATTGATGTTATCTTCGCTTAAATCAATTACACGATTGGTTATTTCATCGGAAAAAGCTCCCTGATATCCAAAGCACAGATTGTCGTTTAATAAGATTTGAAAAAAATTATAGGTTGTTTTCAAATTCATCTATGAAAAGATATAATGTAAAAGAAAGCTAAAAATCAATAAAATGTCAAAAGTAAAAAATTTTTTAATACAAAATAATAAAAAAAATAATAATAATAAAAATACTTAAAAAAAAACGGGTAAGCTCCTTATATCGCACCGCTACAACCGCCTACCCTTGCTACCTTCCGGTCCTGGGGGGTTGGCAGGAGCTAGTCGTATAAGACTTACCCGTTGCAAAGATATATTATTTTTTATAATTTGATATTAAAATGTTAAAAAATTATTTATGTTTGTCAGATATTTTTCTCTGTAACCTGTATTATTTACAAATAAAAGTATTATGGGAAATAAAAAAACACTACTTATTAAAAGTTCAATGATATATGGCGCTGTTCTCAGCTTGCCATTCATTTTTATTTCATTGATTGTTTATTTTTTTGATTTACGTTCAAAAAGTTTATGGACAGAATATATAATTTATTTCGTAAATCTTATTGTTTTTATTATTGGATTAATACTTACGATGAAAGCATATCGTAACAATTATAACAAGGGTTTTCTCACTTATGGACAAGCATTGGTATCAGGAATACTGACAAGCTTTTTTATGGGGATTGTTTATTGTTGTTTTTATCTGCTTCTTAATACTGTAATTGAGCCCGGATATCAGGTAAGAATGCTCGAAGCCAAGCAGAATCAACTGTATGAAATCCTTGATCAAATGCCGGCCGACAATCCGGGAACTAAATACATGGAGCAAAGTATCGAAGCTATGGATGAAGCTAAAGAGCAAATATCCGTCGTACGTTCAGCTTTAGGAATTCCAGTATCGGTAACAATTACAGGGGCTTTACTGTCGCTTATTATTGCTGCAGCTGTTAAGCGTAAACCATCTGCTGAAAGTATAGGTTATTCGAATGATATGAATATCGAAGATAATAAATTATCTTAACATGAACAAGCCTGGATCAAAAATGGAAATATCTGTTATCATCCCGTTATATAATGAACAGGATTCTATAAGAGAGCTTTCTGAATGGATTATCCGTGTGATGAATGCAAATCAATATTCGTATGAGCTAATATTGATTGATGATGGAAGCAATGATAATTCATGGCAGGTTATTGAAAATCTTGTTGCCGGTAATTCTTGTATTCATGGAATAAAATTCAGGAGAAATCATGGTAAATCGGCAGCGCTTCATTGTGGCTTTAACCAAGCTGAAGGAGAAGTAGTTATTACCATGGATGCCGACTTGCAAGATGTTCCCGATGAAATACCGGCAATGTATCAAATGATTCATAATCAGGGTTATGATTTGGTATCAGGTTGGAAAAAGAAACGCCATGACCCGCTTTCAAAAACATTACCAAGTAGATTTTTTAACTGGACTGCTCGAAAGGTAACCAAAATAAAACTTCACGATTTTAATTGCGGCTTTAAAGCTTATCGCAAACAAGTCATTAAAAATATTGAAGTTTACGGTGAAATGCACCGCTATATTCCTGTTCTTGCCAAATGGGCCGGCTTTACTAAAATCGGAGAAAAATCTGTTATTCACCAACCAAGAAAATACGGAACTACAAAATTCGGACTCGACAGGTTTATTAAAGGATTTCTCGATCTTATGACGATTATGTTTGTATCAAAGTTCGGAAAACGCCCTATGCACTTTTTCGGTACAGCAGGCACTTTAATGTTCATACTTGGATTTTTGGCAGCCCTATATCTAGGAGTCGAAAAATTATATTTCGTGTATAATAAAATACCATATCAACGGGTTACTGAGAGTCCATATTTCTATATTTCTCTGGTGTTGATGATTATCGGGACACAATTCTTTCTCTCCGGTTTCCTTGGTGAAATGATTTCACGTAATGCATCCGATAGGAACGATTATCAGATTGAGAATAAAATATAAAATATTTTTGCACAAAATCAGAATCGTTTATAACCGGTTACAACTGGTTACAAACGGGAAATATACACATATACGCTAGTTAGCATCAATTCTATTAACTGTTTCGTATCACATTAATAATATGTTAATAAAAATCATTAAAATTTTTGACTATTGAAATGTAAAAGTTATATCTTTGAAATTTAATTGAAATATTTTATTTATATGCTAAAAAATAAGGGACAAGTATCTATGATGACAATAGATCCATACTACGAGACAGACTATGGAAAAGCTTTTCTTGGGGACACTCTTGACATTATTCAATATATTCCAGACAGTTCTGTAAATCTTGTTTTAACGTCCCCCCCTTTTGCCTTGACAAGCCAAAAAGAATACGGTAATAAAACAGAGGATGCTTACATAGAATGGTTTATGGAATTTTCAAAAGCATTTAAGCGTATTTTGACTGATGATGGATCATTTGTGGTTGATCTTGGCGGAGCATATTTGCCAGGATATCCAGTAAGAAGCATATATCAATATGAATTACTTTGTCGAATGGTAAAAGAGCAAGGATATTTTCTTGCTCAAGAATTTTTTCATTACAATCCTGCTAGCAATACCACCAAATCTTTTAGAGCTCGGCAACAATGAATCTAATAGAGTCTACATGATGAAGAGTAAAGAGAATGGATTGAAGCCACATCCAGCTCGTTTTCCAAGACGCTTTGCAGAATTTTTCATCAAATTTCTAACTAACGAAGGTGATACAGTGTTTGACCCATTTGCAGGTTCTAATACAACAGGTTATGTAGCAGAACATTTGCAACGCAAGTGGATAGCTTGTGAATTAAACGAGGAGTATATTAAAAATAGTTTACTTCGCTTTGAAGAAGAACCAAACCTTTTCACAAATAAAGAAGTAATATTAAATGTCTAACATCTATAAGAAAAAAAATCTTTTATATTTTGTATCTCAAGCAGTATTTGAGTGCGGATGGAATATTATCTATCTGAATGATGAACATCCTTATAAAATCAAAATATTTAACGAACATGAAAGCTACTTTGTTAAAGTTATTATTTACAATGTAACTCATGGTGGAGGCAGAATGAGAGCCGCTAATGAATATCGTATTCAAATTAAAGAGCCAACACTTGAGTAAGAAGCAGGTTTCAAAACTTTAATTCTTGGTTATTATGATGAACTACAGGTGTTTGCAGGTTTTGACCTAAATAAACATATTGGTGCACCAGGTTACTCAGCATCATTTCAAATCAAAGCAGAAAATTTAGAAAAGGCATCAATTAGTGGATTTTCGCCTTATGACAAAGGCAATGAAGAAATTGCAATCGCATTTAGACCTGATTTTTTTGTAGAATATATTCGTAACCTTGAATCGCTTCACACTTTTGGAGAATCACCACAAGATTTTGCAATTTTAGAAGAAGTGACTGGTAATGAAATTATCCCGAATGAAGAAATGATACGACAAGTGAGCATTCCAAGACAAATGACAGTTCAAACAATAAGTAAAAAACAACGAGATAATAGTTTTCGTGCAAGGGTATTGAGAGCATATAATTATCGCTGTGCGTTTAGTGGTATTCAGTTAAAACTCGTTGATACAGCACATATAGTTCCTGTAAATTACGATACATCTACTGACGAAACTTGCAATGGTATTGCTCTTTCAGCAATACACCACAAAGCATATGATAAAGGACTTATCACTTTCAATGAGAAGTATCAAATAATTTTTAACAAAATCGAAGCAAGTAAATTACAAGAACTTAATTTGCATGGTGGTCTTAAGAAATTCATTAGAGAATTAAGACCAATTATTGACGTACCTCCTGCTATTTCCGACAGACCAAACGTAAATTATATAATGACTGCAAATGAATTAAGAGGTTGGACAACTTGACACATTTGACAAAGAACTGATGGTAACATTGCATTGCTTCAATGCGGGTGAAAGTGATGATGGTTAAAAAATTACTAATAACAAACTTTTTGCACAGGGACAGAGACGAAACTTTAATACCCGCATAAAAGCAATGCTTGGTCGTTATAGAATAATAAATATAAACATATGAAAACAAAACATTATATTTTTACTATTATATTTTATATAAATATAATAATTATATTAAATGCACAAGCTCCATACAGTTTTGATGCATATTCAACGGAAGCTGATGCTTATTTTACTCATCCCAAAATAACAGAGCATGGTATAATAGCAACGGATAATTTTGCCTCAAAACTTTATTTGTTTTCGTCAGGAACTATTAAAGAATTGGCAGCATCGCCAGGATGCGGAAGGTATTACACTCTTTCTCCGGATAGAAATCACATCGGTTTTAAATTCATACAACCTGACGGGATGCAGGTACCGGCTTATATCGAAATTAACTCCGGAAAAATTATTAAGCTTGCCCAACCCGTCAAACAATGTGGTCAGGTCAGCTTCAGCAATACAGGATTAATGGCATATACTATTGACAATACTCTTTATATTACGGGAAACAATTTTAATCCTAAGTTTCCGCTCGGAAATTATGCAAATATTGCACCTATAGCTCCAGACGGAAATTATATTGCATTTTGCGACACGGAAGGATCTTTGAAAATTATTGACCTTGGTAGTGGTAATATTGCTCAAATTTCTATTAATGGAGAACATTGCATATATCCGGTATGGTCACCCGATGCGACAAAGATTGTATATAAAACGACTTCAGGTAATCTGAAAATTTGGGATAAGGTATCTGGCAAGCATTATATTATCGGTGAAGGCGGCTCGCCTGATTGGTCGTTTAATAGTAATTTTATTATTTTTCATAAAGAAAAAGCTGAAAATTTTACATTCCTGGGTTCGGATATTTTTATTGCAAAATATGATGGAAGCATGATTTCCCAATTAACTCAAACCGCAAACATCCATGAAATGAATCCATCATTTGGAGATAACGAAACAATTGTTTTTCATACTAATGTTGCGACAATTTAATTTTAAGACCTCACAGGTTTCTAAAACCTGTGAGGTCTGGATTAAAAAATTGTTTTCAATGTTTCATTTTTAAATTGTCAAGACACTAATGACAGAAAAGAAATTGTAACCGCTAAATTTAATCCCGATTATAAATCGTTATCACAATTTGATATTATCATTGACAGTGCTTTTGCTGTTCCTGTGCAATTTCATAATACAGACGGTTTTTGGTTTAAATCAACCGAATCAATAACCTATATTGAAAACGTTCCTTATCTTCATCAGAACTATGATACTCCCGACTGGCATAACGGCAGCGATTCCTGCGCACCTACGACATGCGCTATGGCATTAGCCTTCTATAATCGTCTGCCGAAATGGCCTAATATCGTGAGCACGCCGTATGAACATATAAGTGATTATGGATTCTATGTAGCCGATAAATACCGCTTTAATGAAATTTATTACGATACCTATTCCGACGCTTATAGCACCGATGCATGGGGCGGTTACGGATATATGTGGGGCAATGGCTCGCCAAATTCCATGCAGAGTCAATATATACAAAACCATTATCTTCAGTCAAACCAGCTATGGACTTCTTCCTGTACATTTAATAGTACTGTGAATGAAATTGACCTCGGATATGTACATCCAATGTGCGTTATGCTTACCAGCTCCGGACATCTTATACTGGCAAGAGGTTATGTTAATGGTCAATATACTTTGATATTTAACGACCCTTATGGAAATAAAAATCTTGGAACATGGCCGAACTACCAAGGCATTGACGCCTATTACGATTGGCCGGGCTATAACTACGGCAATCAAAATCTTGACTATAACGGTTCTTATGGAAATATTGCATGGACAACCCGGGCGCGTGGCGAACAACCTGCTTATAATGATACATTGATTGATAATACTTTTTATGACCATGGTTTTTTTATACACAACAACGGCGATTCCCACCAGAAGTACTTTCATGACGCAAATACAGGTTATAATGGACATACATGGTGGACATATACTATGGCAAACGAACAGGATATTGCATGGGTAATCTGGACTCCGAATTTACCTGAACCTGGTATTTACCAAGTATTCGCTTATATTCCCGCAAATTATGCTGATGCACAGAACGCTATTTATCATATTTTTTATAATGAAGGCCAAGCACAGGTCATCATAAACCAAGGTGATTATAGCGATGAATGGGTTTCATTAGGCGAATATCAGTTCACTGCAGGTCAGTCGGGTTATGTATATCTCGGCGATTCTACCGGTTTTGATTACGAATACATTGCTTACGATGCCGTTTGGTTCAGTAAAATGCAGTCGCCGGTAAGCATAAAAGAAAATAATTTTCCTGTAGATTTTACCATTTTTCAATCCTTACGCAATAATGAAGTAATAATTTTATGGACAACTACATTAAACAACTTATCGAACAATTCAAAGAGGCTAAGTGTCGTGTACCTTCACCTTCGGAAATCAGTAAATATTTCAATCTTGATGACGAAGGAGAGCTTGAGAATTTTCAGTATGTCGAGCAATTTGTTTACGGTACACCCCATCCGCTTTCGGAAATATTGGATATCGGAAAAGAATGCCTGCCTGACGATTCCATGCTGAACGACAGACAGGTCAAAATTTTAGCCAAAGAAGCGGAAAATCTTTGGAATACCTATCATTTTTACCCTGAATTTCCCGATAACCTTCCTGCGCGCATACGTTACAGAAAAATGCGTGAAGAGTGGGATAAGGAACAAGTCTATGTCGGCGCAGGTAGAATTCATGTCGAATTGGAAGAATTTCCAGATATGGATTATGATATGAACGGTTCTGCAAAAATAGCCATTATTGCAATTGAAATATCTATCGGCGCATTTGGCGTTTTTCTCCAGCATTTGCCCAAATTTGAAGATGATATATTTTATTTTATCAAGACTTTGCAACAAATAATGAATAAAACAAAACTTCTGTTTCCTGGGGCTGAAAGCTTTATACGACCTGGATTTGATGAATAAAAATCAAATGCGATATGAAAACAAATGACCTGTTAGATGAAATCCTGCAAATCCTTTATACAGTTAAAGAAGATAGGGACAAGCTTGAGAAAATTCTTCGTTTTTTTAAAGACGAGGTATATGAGGAGCCTGAAGAGCCTGAAGAAATTGAATTACCTGAAAAATATAAGAAAGTAGTGTCACAGATAGCCGACAGCATTGATGCCGGTTTTATTTGTTACCTGAATCCGGAAACTCTTGAAACAGAAAATATTCCGCAGGAAATGATTAATAACCCGTATGAGTTTGAAGCGATGACCGGTGAGTCATTGGACAGTATGGATTTGCAGCACTCTAAGTGGGAAAGCTGCATCACCTTCGAACCATTAGAGTCGCATGAATCATTTAAAATAATGGAACAGTTTGTTAAAAGCATCGCGGATAGGAGGTTGCGGGAGAAATTAATAAATGCACTAGACCGCAGGAAGCCGTTTGCAAATTTTAAAGCAATTATTGATAACTCACCTTACCGGCAAGACTGGTTCGATTTCAAAAAACAATGGTTGGAAAACCATGTAAAAGAATTGTTGTTGATGAAATTAGAAGAAGAACAGGATAACTATAAAATAAAATGATATGCAACGATACATAGAACAATTAGTGGAGGATATTAGAGCAAGAAAAAATTATGTACCTAAGGAAGAACCTTTCTCTGAAGTTTATGAAGAATTTGAAGTGCAAATGATGACGCTCGAAGACGGTCCGGATACGCAACTGTCAAAAGTTTTTAAGCTCGACAAAGAAGCTTTTCCGCCTGCCGATAAACTTACCAATGAACAGATAGAAACACTAGTTAACGAAATTTTATCGTTATGGGCTGCTTATAACATTGAAGCTATGTATCCCGAAAATGTTCCGCCACGAATTTTATATCCTTTACTGGTAGAACAGTTAGACAAACCTTTTCAATATTGGACCGGCTGGCAGATGACTATGGAATTATGCGATTACGAACCCGACCGATGTCCGTTTGGCACAGAATATTGTACTTGCAAAGATTTAATTGATGAGTGGGAAGAATAAGTTTACCGCTGGACATGAATGAATACAAACGTTATGGGGCGACTTATTTCTGTGACCGCAAAGAGGAAACAGTCCGGCTTTAGTACTTTGTATAAATCCCCCCAAACTTCGCCATCCTCAAATAGTTCTTAAAATTTTTGCAAATCTCTTTTTCAATTCCGGCAAGTTCTTCTTCAGACAGCTCGTCAATGAAGCAGGTCGGATCAGAACCATATAAATTCCCTGTATAATAATATGTCATTGCACGGCATCCGCCACAAGTAAAGCGATACCTGCATGAACCGCATCTGCCTTCAAATTTTTTTCGTTGTACAATGTTTACAAAGACTTCGGATTTATAAAGTATGTCGAATAAATCCGTATTTATTATATTTCCTCCGCTTATATGATCTGAAAGCAACGGACATGGAGACACTTCACCCGATGGATTGACAGCGTAAAACGAACCGCACCAGCATCCGATTGACGGATTTGTCGGAACAATATTAGTATGTTCATTTTGTCCGGAAAATTTTTCATAAAATCCGGAAGACAGAAAAAATGGTACAAAGCTGACATAACCATGATAGTATTTCCGGAGAACCGGATGCAATTTTTCTTTTAGTATAGCTTTGTCAAACATGAAGCTCCTGTTATCAGCATTTCGAGGAACAAATGGAATACGGTTATGCGGCAGCTTCAGCAGATTTATGTTGTACAATGTATCTGCAAAACTATCTGCATTGAACGCTCCAGTCGTAACACAAATATTCATATTGATATTATGCTGTTCAAGCAGCTTAATTATTGAAAGCGTAAAATCAAAATCAACACTGCGTGTATTTTTATTTTCACGATTAAAGGAATTTATTCCCAGTGAAATCAATATATTTTTCCCAAGAATATCTTTTAGCCGGTAAATATTTTTTTCATTAATGGTCGTTCCATTACTTGCAATTCCAATCCTGTAGCCAATTCTGTCAGCTTCGGCAAGCAACTCAAAAGCATCTTCCCGTAATAAAAATTCACCGCCGGAAAATTCAATATAACGCGTACCCAATTCGTACCCGGGTTTTAATATCCGGTTCATTATATCATTATACGAAAGCTCGGTTTCGTTTTTGTGCTTTATATTTGAACCGCTTGAGCAATATTGACACGACAGGTTGCACCTGCGTGTGGCTTCCAGATATAATGTATGAAATAGTCCAAGCATATATGTCGGTTTAACGTTTCGCTGGCTAAAACTGTGGCAAACACCTTAAAAATAATCAAATAAGCTCTTGTTTACCATTGTTTTAGCCCGCTGTTATAGGCAGTTTTATTCGTCATTTCAAATTCCATCTTGTCCCATTATTCAACTCAAATCCGACAATTCCTTGTTCATAATTCCAGTACGCTTTTT
>JACQWN010000019.1:0-2300 GCA_016209245.1 Bacteroidia bacterium | reverse complement strand
TTTATAAATAAATGATTGTTCAATTTGATTGTATCAGCGTATTCAAATGCTTCTAGTTTTAAATCAGCTTGGTCTGGATTAATAGCTTTTTCGTTTTTATATTCTTCACACCAATAATTTTCATATTGTTCACTTCCATTTTGACAAAATATTTTTTTTATTTCAACATTATCCATTTTGATTACCAATATATCCCATAAACATCCATTTACTCTTTCCTGTGTATAGCCATAGAACTGCATTGTATAAGGAAGAGTAGAAGATTTGAAGTTGAGATAATGATGCTCTAAATTATAACTATAACAGCAATCATCACAATCAATCTGCTGTTTTAGAAAATAATCTGATTCTATTTCAAATTTATATTCCGCGATGTTTCCTACAGAATCCTCGTAAGTAAAAGATTTATTTTTAAAATTGTTTATCCAATTATTTGTGCATTCACATAAAGGGACATCTCCTTTATCCTTCTTCGACATTAGGCAACAACCTGTATATAAAGTAAGAGAAATTATTGCAAACAGAATATAAAAATTTCGTTTAGTATTCATAGTTAAAAAAAATTGCCTATAACGTTTGTATAAACACAATTACGTTTATTTTCGTTATATACTTTTACTTCTAAAATACTGTTTTTTAATTATATATACGGTTGTAACCGGTTGTAACCAATTAGATACGGGTATATATTTATTTTTCAAATGTACATAAATATTTTTTAATTTCTCCTACTTTTGTAAAATAAATTTCACAAAAAATTGGGATAGCACGATTTATTTTATTTATTTTTGAACTATTTAATATTATGAATAGATACTTTAGATTTTTTATTTTGTTCATTATTTTTATTGATTGTTCTGATAATTCAGGACAGAACACACCCGATTCTCTTTTTGCAAAAGGAAAATATAAAGAAGCTGCCGTCATGTTAGAGAATGAGCTCAAAAACAGTGAACCTGAAATCGGGCGTTTGTATTTTGCAGCACAGGCATGGGCTTTATCGGGAGATATTGACAGCGCTATGAGCAAATTACAGCAATGTTTCAAAAAAGGTTTTATAGATTTGCAAGGAATTGAACAAGATAATTGTTTTAAAAAAATTCGTGAATCGGAAAAGTGGGAGGAATTTATGAACCTGAATTATGAACATATTAATAAGCTGAAAAATTCTTTTCCTGAAAAGCATACTGTAATAGATTCAATTATGCTGCCGCAACCGTTGCATGATGGCAAAATGTCGGTGGAAAAGGCAATGAATAACCGGAGATCTGAACGTCAGTTTAAAGACTCGCCTTTATCGCTCGCCGAAGTATCACAAATGCTTTGGGCGGCTTATGGAGTTACAGAAAAGATGGATAAGCCGACTTTTTTACGCGGCGGATTAAAAACCGCTCCTTCTGCAGGCGCCTTATATCCGCTTGAATTATATCTTGTTGCAGGAAAAGTTGATGGTCTTGAAGCCGGTGTTTATTGGTACAAATCTGAAGAGCATAAGCTTCTTAAAATTTCAGCTCAAGATGTCAGAAAATCGTTGTGTGATGCCGCTTATGGCCAGGAGATGATTGAAGAAGCGCCTGCAAGCATTGTTTACTCTGCAGTTTTTGAACGAATGACCAGTAAATACGGTGCCAGGGGTAGGGAACGGTATGTATGCATGGATCTTGGACACTCGGCGCAAAATGTATATCTTCAGGCCGAATCGCTCGGATTGGGAACTTGTGCAATCGGGGCATTCGAAGATCTAGAAAAAATGACATGCGGGTTTTGCCTACCTTATCCAGAATTGCTAACTTTGAAAAAAATGTCTTACCTCTAACTTCGCCTGTTGAATAAAAACAGGGGGGTGAGTAGTTACCATAATTTTTATTATCAGTTGGGGTTTCGTAATTCGGGCTGTCAGTATTTATGTCGGTATATTCCTCAATATAGCTGCCTGCATATATAAACTTAACTTCTTTATGCTCACGGCATTGGTTTATAAGACCATAGAGCAGTATAAGAATCAGTAACCAATATTTTACAAAAAAGCTTATTATCATTTTTTGAATATATATTTATTTTACTACAAAAAAGCGGAAGACTTTGAGGCGTCTCCCGCTCTTTCAATTCTAATTTTCATGAAATTCCGGACATTTAATAATCGGTCATTGGCTATCAGGGTATATGTAATGGTGGGGTCCGGATTCATATAAAATAGTTTTTTGATTTGTATAAACTAACTCAAAGTAAATGCCAATCGCCTAACTATCAATAAATCAATGCATAAATTAAAGCGACTGATTAAAATGTCTCAAAAATAA
>JACQWN010000018.1:17613-18821 GCA_016209245.1 Bacteroidia bacterium | reverse complement strand
TTTACTAATCTTGGAATATATCAGGGAACATTGTTTGTTGAACCGGGAAAGGCCTATAACCTGATATTACCCGAAAAAAATGAAAAAGAACCGGCGGATATTGTAAATCCTTACTTTCAGGAAATCAAATTATATCTTGGAATTTCCAATTCCGATACAAATGAATTGAATTTTAACATCCGCTTATTTGATAATTATTTTGAAGATATTATCCGGAGTGACATTGCTCTTAAACGTGAAAATCATCAAAAGCTTGATACATTATTAAATACGCTTGATAGTCTTTTTTCTTTCTTTAATCATCCTTATTTTAATGCTTATAAAGAATATAAGCTGGCGATTCTCCGGTACTTATCGTATCAAAGGAATTTCAACTACGCAGTTTTTAATTATTTCCGAAATAAACCTGTGATGTACAATAATATGTCATATATGGAATTTTTTAATAAGCTCTTTGAAAATTTTTTCCAGTATTATTCACAAATAGAAGAAGGTCATACATTATACCAGGATATTAATCTTGCCAAAAGCATTAAAGCTCTTAAAGAAACTCTCGGTAAAAATATAGCGTTTGACAATGATACACTAAAAGAGCTTGTCATCCTGAAAGGTTTGCATGATGCATTCTTTTTCAATATAACCAATCAAAATAATCTGTTTCGGAAACAGCAATTATTTCAAACCCTTGATTCGATAAGAATATTGACCAAAATACCTGTTCATAAATTTATTGCACAAAATATATATTCAAAAGCGACTTATTTAATGCAGGGAACAAAAGCTCCTGAATTTTCGTTATACAGTATTAATAATAAATTGTTCAATCTTGATAATTTAAAAGGTAAGTATATATATATCGGATTTTATTCTTTATTCAGCACACCATGTATGCATGATTTGGAAGATTTGAAAGTATTAAGAAAAAAACATGGCAGGGCATTTGAAATTGTTACAATATTTATTGACAGAAATGTTGAGGAAGCGGTGAGCTATATCAAAGAAAAAGATTACAAGTGGCTGTTTCTGAACTATTCAAACCAGCCTGAAATACTGAAACAATATAAGGTGGCGGCATATCCTACATATTATTTAATAGGTCCTGATGGAAATCTTGTATTGTCACCTGCACCTGCACCTTCAGAAAATTTTGAAAACCGTTTTTTTGAAATTATTAAAAGGAATTAGTGTCTTGACAATTTAAAAATGAA
>JACQWN010000018.1:10420-17600 GCA_016209245.1 Bacteroidia bacterium | reverse complement strand
TTTTTAATCCAGACCTCACAGGTTTCTAAAACCTGTGAGGTCTTAAAATTAAATTGTCGTAACATTAGTTACAGGAATTAATTTTTTTTTGTTATAAAAACTATTCTGTCGTTAAAAAAAATTTTATACATTTGCAGTCAGTAATTTTTAGCTTATGTCAAATCAAACTATTGCCAAAACTACAGCAAAATATTTATTGCAAATTAATGCAATAAAATTGCAACCTGCAAAACCATATACTTGGGTGTCGGGTTGGAAATCGCCGATTTATTGCGATAACAGGAAAACATTGTCATATCCCGAGGTTAGGAATTATATCAAAGACCGTTTTACTGAAATAATCAAATCAAAATATCCTGATGTAGAAGTGATTGCTGGTGTCGCAACCGGAGCCATCGCACATGGAGCGCTGGTTGCTCACGAACTGAACCTTCCTTTCGTTTACATTCGTTCTTCAGTTAAAGACCACGGGCTGGAAAACCAGATTGAAGGTCACATTGAACCTGGAAATAAAGTAGTTATTATTGAAGATCTGATTTCAACAGGCGGAAGCAGTTTAAAAGCCGTTACAGCCCTTCGCGAAGCTAATTGCCAAGTATTAGGCATGCTTGCTATTTTTTCATATAGTTTTCAAATATCTGAAAATAGCTTCAAAAAAATCGCCTGTGAGGTTACTACCCTCAGCAATTATAACCAATTAATTGAACTGGCTTTGGAAATAAATTATATCAAACCCGAAGAGGTAGATATACTGAAAAAATGGAGAGAAGGCCCAGGTAATTGGAAAGGGATGTGATAAATAGTTACGCTGACTACCTTTTGCCAACTGCCAACTACCAACTACCTCCTACCAACTACCAACTACCTCCTACCAACTGTTTTCCCTACATCTCCACTACCGTAATATACTTTATTCTGTTCTCGTAATTATGCTGCACCTCTTCCCATTTAATCCTTGTCTCCCACGTAATTTCAACGGAGCTTGCAGGTTCGAAAAGTATCAGGTAGCCCTTATCTGATCCGAGCGTATCAAGGTAACGCGATAATTGAGCGTAACTTTTTTCTTTTGAATATTGTTTATGTTTTATCTTCAATTCAAGCACATATCTGTCTTTGCCGAAATGAACAACCAAATCGGTTCTGCCACGGCCAACAGCCATCTCTCTTTCAATCCGCCCATTTGCATTTATTACTCTCTGTAAAAATGCCATGAGCAACAATTGCTGGCCGGCTTCCTTATAATTAAAGCGGTCAATCCAATGCTCGGAATTTTCCCGGTAAAAAACCTGAAACGCCTTTAAAAGCTTATCCATATCCAGCTTATCGTCTTTGATGTACCAGGCAGGGTCGCCTTCTTCGCTGATTCCCATTTGCAAGTGATAATTCAATACGCGGGGTATTATTTCTTTATATATCTGATTACTGAATGATATTTTATGATTTTTATTTATTACTATTCCCAAGTCAATGCAATATCTCAAATCATCATCAAAAGTATCGAATAAAGGTGGACCGCCTGTAATAATATTAGTGACGATTGATTTCACTCTTTCCTCCTTCAATTTGTCAATAAGACTATCAAGATGCGTATCCCTGCGCAGAATCAGATTTTCCTTTGCCTGCTCAGCTATTTCTGTCGTTATCTGTTTGGTATAATCCTTTTTTAAAATTTTCTCAGTAATCTCATTGGCAATTGCGTTCACCAACCACGGCTGACCTCCAGTATAGTCATATATTAAATCTATGACTTCATTGCTGAAATCCTGATTCGTGTCTATCGTATGTTGGGCGTAAAGCCCCTTTACCATCTCCTTTGTAAACGAACCTAACATAAACGATTCGGCTTTAATATTGAACGGCGAACCTGAACCTAATGAATCCTCCAGCTTTCGGACTTTTGTCTTATATTCCCTTATATCTCTCAACCCGACCAGCGCTATGCAACAAGGAAATTTTTCCGGTCTGATTTGAAAACCATCTCTTAATTGCCGTAATAATGAAATAAGAATGTCATCGTACAATGAATCCACTTCATCAATTAATAAAACTAAAGGTTTATCCAAGCTTTCAACCCATTTATTCAAATATGAATATACTGATATTCCGGATTTTTGAACAGGAGGAGCGGGTCGTATATTTTCTTTTAATAAAATACCACTCATAGTGTATATTGCTTCACACATACGATAATTCGCTTCTTCCTCGGTTATTGATTTATATCCTGCTCTTTCAACAGAAAAAACAACAGAATAATTAACTCCTTCAGAGTTTAATAATTTTGTAAGTGAATGAAGTAAAGTCGTTTTCCCCGATTGCCGCGGTGCATGAATTAAAAAATATTGTTTGTTTTGTATAAGAGAATAAATCTCATCCTTAAACCCGCGCAAAGGCTCAACTATATAATGCCATTCAGGGTTGCAATAACCGGTTGTGTTAAAATAACGCTTCATCGTTTTTAGTTTTGGTTACAATAGAAATATTTATTGAAACAAAGATAATAATTATTTACTACTTTAATATATCATTACTTCAGTAAATTTTAATTGAAGATTTATAAGTCATTGATTTGGTGGAATTTTGTGTTTTTGTGTTTTGCCCCGCATATAATTTAACCTATTAATTTAAAACCAAGTGCCTACAGGATTTATGTGCGGGGTTTGGTGGCATAAATTACGATATAAAAAGTACTTATTCTTGAATTCATACAACAAAAAGTTGAAAATTGTAAAAAAAAATTTATATTTGTCATTAATATTTGTATCAAATAATTAAAAGCTCCAACTATGAAAATAAGAATTTTACTCATCCTTTCGGCAATTTTTCAGGTCTATGCCTTGATATATGCCGGGAATAATAAAACAATTTTTCTGAAATCGCCAGAAAATAATTTTAAATTATCAGATAATAGTCAGTCCGGTTTTAAGGTTACCAACAATATTGCGGAAATCCGGACATTTTATGTTAATACGCCGGAAGGTATATTTACACAGCTTCAAATAGGCGGTTATTGTAAAAATAACAAAACCGGTGAACCGTTGCTGCCCGTGTTCAACAAATTAATTGAAATACCTCGAAATGCTATTGTTGAGGTTAATGTTATCAGCTATGAGGCAGAAACAGTTAATTTAGCAGAGCTTGGAATAAACTATCCTGTTATCCCTTGCCAGCCGTCTGTTTCCAAAAGCGCTGACCCGTCTGAAATTATATTTCAAATCAATAAAGCTTTGTACAGCACTGATAATTTTACAAAATTAACATTAGCCGATGTTAAAGTTTTAGGAGCTATGCGCGGAGTTATGGTTGGCCGGCTTACAATTTGCCCCTTTCAATACAATCCTGTAAGTAATATCCTGAAAATTTACAACAATCTCCAGGTTGAAATAAAATTTATTAATCCTGATTATGAAAAAACAAATTATTTAAAAGCGAAATATTACACACCATATTTTGATGCATGTTATAATAAATTGATAAATTATTCTGATAAAGGTTTTAAAGACACTATTACACAATACCCTGTTAAATATGTTATTGTTTCAGATCCCATGTTTCAAGACACCGGACGATCCGGCGCCGTCATTTGTACTGCTTGTAGGAGATATTGAACAAATCCCGTCGTTCGATGGAATTTCCGATTCACATAAATCGGATATGTATTATTGCGAATATGACGGCAATGGTGATTATTTTCCTGATGTTTACTACGGAAGGTTCTCGGCGCAAAATTCTTCACAACTCCAGCCCCAGATTGAAAAAACTTTACAATATGAACAATATCTGATGCCTGATCCTTCATTTTTAGATGAAGTGGTTATGGTAGCCGGCGTTGATGATAATTTTGCACCGGTTTGGGGAAACGGACAAATTAATTATGGAACGGATAATTATTTCAATGCCGCTCATGGACTAACTTCACATACATATTTGTATGAAACCGGTTCCCCGATTACTTCTGACAGTTCAATTGCTTCCGCAGCTATTATTCAGGATGTAAGCAACGGTGTTGGGTTTGCTAACTATACGGCTCATGGCGGTACCATCGGCTGGGCAGATCCTTCCTTTTTAACTTATGACATTCCGGGGTTACAAAACTCCGATAAATATCCTTTGATGATTGGTAATTGCTGCGTGTCAAATACATTTTCAGAACCCGAGTGTTTTGGAGAAGCTCTCCTACGTGCAAATAAAAAAGGCGCTATCGGTTATATCGGTGGTTCTAACAGCACTTTATGGGATGAAGATTATTACTGGGGTGTTGGAGCAAAAGAAATTATTTTAAATCCACCTTATGAGGCAAATGCTCTCGGCTCCTACGACCGTATATTCCATGACCATGGCGAACCCGAAAGCGATTGGTATATTACTAATGCTCAAATGAATTTTGCAGGTAACCTTGCAGTTTCTCAGAGCAGTTCGTCTTATGATTTATACTACTGGGAAATTTATCACCTGATGGGCGACCCTTCGGTTATGACATATTTTTCTGTTCCGCCTCCATTAACTATTTCATATCTAAACACTATAATTATCGGTACCCCGACTCTTACTGTTACAACCGAACCTAATACTTATGTGGCAATTTCTTATAATAATGTGCTATACGATGCACAATTTTCCGGTAGTAGCGGAATAGTAACTTTAAATACATCTGATATTTTAACATACTGTGTTGCAAATCTTGTCGCCACCAAGCAAAACAGGCAACCTCATATCGGAACTGTTACAGTTGTACCGGGTACAACAGCTTATATAATTTATTATTCTCATGCAATTGATGATGCCGGCGGAAACAATAATTTCCAAGCCGACTATGCAGAAAATATCCTGTTAAATCTGTCCTTAAAAAATGTTGGGCCTCTTGAGGCAGATAGTGTTGTTGTAACTTTATCATCCAATGACGGCAATATTGTTTTTACTGACAATGTTCAACAATGGAATAATATTCCCGGCGACTCGGTTTCTTCAATTAACGGCGCTTTTTCTTTTACTGTCAATGATGATGTAACCGACCAGCATAATGTTATTTTTAATTTAACGATTACTGATATTAACGATAGCATCTGGCAATCTTCTTTTAGTATCCCTTTAAATGCTCCGGAGCTATCAGTTGATTTTGTCAGCATTAACGATCCTTCAGGTAATAATAACGGAAGCCTTGACCCCGGTGAAACCGCCGATATTAATATTGATGTGAATAATACAGGCCATTCTATATCATTACCTGCATATTGTTTGCTTTCTTCAACAAGCGGTTATGTTACAATTATTACGGATTCGATTTATCTTGGAATTTTAAACATCAATTCCCCTGTACAGGACGCTTTTATCATCAGCATTGATTCTTTGACACTCATAGGTTCTTATATTGATTTAACTTTTCAACTGGTTGCAGGACAATATTCCGCAACTTCAACTGTCATCCTGAAAGTTGGTCTGGTCTGTGAAGATTGGGAAAGTAATAGTTTTTCGATGTATGATTGGGAAAACGGGGGAGATATTCCATGGACAATTACTTCGGGCAATCCTTATGAAGGAAGCTTTGCAGCAGTTTCAGGAGCTATTGGCGATATGGAATCATCGGTGCTTTCTATAACATTATATGTCTTGAATGACGATTCAATTTCTTTTTACAAAAAAGTATCAAGCGAGCAGTATTATGACTTCCTGTTTTTTTATATTGATAACGAGCCGGTCGGGTCCTGGAGCGGTGAAGTTGATTGGTCTTTATCGCAATATCCTGTTCCGGCAGGTCAGCATACGTTTAAATGGCAATATTCTAAAGATTATTATTATGCAACCGGCGGCGATAATGCAATGCTCGATTACATAGTATGGCCAACTTTTGATATGAGCGGAAATAATATCCCTGTATTTGTTTCTACTCCTGTAATTATTGCAACACCTTCGCTCCCTTATTCTTATGATATTGTTGTAAACGATATTGATGCTGATGACCTGACTATTTCGGCTCCGACTTTGCCAACCTGGCTGACATTGTTTGACAATGGCGATGGTACTGCTGCACTGAACGGTACGCCTGATTCTTCAAACATCGGACATAATCAGGTAGTTCTATCCGCCTATGACGGTATTGCAACAATATATCAAAATTTTACAATTGAAATCGGGGTGCCGACAGAAAATTGGGAAAGCGGCGATTTTGAAAACTTTCCATGGGAAGTTTCTGGAAATCAACCATGGACAATTACTACAGGTAATCCTTATGAAGGGAGTTTTTCAGCAAAATCCGGCGCCATCGGCGATGGACAAACATCCGTTCTTTCCATTGATTTGAATATCCCTGCCGATGACCAGATTACATTTTTTAAGAAAGTATCATGCGAATCACCATATTTCTACGTAGGAAATTGGTATTACTGGGACTATCTTGAATTTCTGATAGATGATAATTCCATTGGGATGTGGGCAGGTGAAATTGATTGGTCAATCGAACAATATCCTGTAGAACAAGGTTTGCATACATTCAAATGGGTTTACTCAAAAGATAGTTCTTACATAGGAGGCTCCGACTGTGCATGGCTCGATTTTATTGTTTTTCCTATACTTGAATTACCCACAGGAAAAAATGAGTTTATTTCGACAGATACCCTTACTCTTAATATTTATCCTAATCCTGCAAAAGAACAGGCGACAATATTTTACACAGTACCCGTAAACCGGTATATTGAAATTGCAATATTTAATTTGCTCGGCGAAAAAATTATGACTTTAGTCAATCAAAATGTAAATAAAGGAATTTATACGATAAACCTTGACACCAAATTATTTAACAACGGAATTTATTATTGCAGGTTATTTGCTGATGAACAATGTATTACAAAGTAAATACAAATTTTATATCCTATTAATTACTAATGACTCAACTTCAAAATACAGATTATTACTATAAATGAAATAAACGCAATTGCGTTTATTCACAAGTTTGAGAATTAACAGATTGTTTGATTTTCTATAAATCTCCAACAGCTGTTGGAGATTTTGGTAAAGATGTTTTTTAGTAATACTCCAACAGTTGTTGGAGAAATTAATGATAAAATGATATGACAAAAATAATACTTGAAAATAAAGGATATAACGAATTGTTTCAAGGAGTAGTAAACCTGATTAATCAGTCACGGGTTGAAGCTGCATCATCTGCTAATGTAATTATTGGTGAAAT
>JACQWN010000018.1:0-10348 GCA_016209245.1 Bacteroidia bacterium | reverse complement strand
CAGAAAAGCAGAATGAATATGGGTGGGGAAAGTCAATTGTAGAAAAGTTATCTATTGATTTAAATAATTTGTTTGATGGCAGAGATGGATTCTCTCCTCAAAACCTATGGTATATGCGACAGTTTTATCAGGAATATAAAGAATTTCCTGAACTTTTCAAGCTCGCGTTAAACATTCCTTGGGGTCAAAACATCCTTATTATGTCAAAGGTAAAAAATATAGAGGAAAGAAAATATTACCTGAAAGCAACTGCGGGAAACAGTTGGAGCCGCAGTGTATTGCTCAATCAGATAAAAGCCGATGCATATCAAGTTTATCTTGAAAATCCTAAAAAACATAATTTCAAATTAGCATTGCCGGAGTATTTGGCCGAACAAGCAGAAGAAACATTAAAGAGTAAGTATAATCTGGATTTTTTAGGAATAACCAAGCCGATTCTTGAAAGGCAATTTGAAAACCTAATGGTTGAGAACGTAAAGAAGTTGATACTTGAATTGGGATACGGATTCTGCTTTATAGGCAATCAATACAGGCTTTATTTGGGAAAAAAGTATTATGATGTTGATTTGCTTTTCTTCCACCGAAAATTACGTTGTCTGGTGGCCATAGAACTAAAAACAACCGAATTTGAACCAGAACATTCCGGAAAACTGGATTATTACCTTGAATTGTTGAACAATCAAATGAAGGTAACCGTTCTGATTATAAACTAAATATAAATTGAAAAATAGAAAATTAAGCCACAGATTACACAGATTTTCACAAATTATTTTTTAATTGAATTTGTTAAATATCTGGTAATCAATCAAATCGGCATGAATAATATATTTATTAACCCCGTGAACGGTTACAAATGAAGTTATCTGATGAAAAACCCATCCATCGGCATTATTCTCTGTGCAGAGAAAGATAATCTTGAAGTCGAATATGCACTTCGAGTTGCAAAAAATCCTATTGGAGTTGCTGAATACCAATTGACTAAGCGCTTGCCGAAAAAATATCAGGGGCAATTACCTTCGGCAAAAGAAATTATCGAGAAGGCAAAGGATATGTTTAGTTCTATTGAACCAAAAAAAAATTAAAATTATGAAAACCATAAATCAAAAAAAACAGATGATTTCATTTTTCCGGTTATCTGTTATTTTTTTAATGACGTTTGTGTTTTTCTCCGGAATAATTATCGCCCAGGAACATAATAATTATTACCTCGCAAATAAATATCTGAGCGAAAAAGGCGAGGTATATTTTAAATTCAATATATCCTCGAAAAATGAGGTTAATAAGCTGACAAAGCTCATTTCTATCAGTAATATCAAAGGAAATGAAGTCTTTGCTTATGCAAATAAAAAAGAATTTACAAAATTTATCGCTTATGATTATGATTTTAAAGTACTGCCTCATCCGGGCGATGTTCTGCTAAACCCTAAAATGTTTGACATATATGATAAAAATACCTTGGCATGGGAGGCTTACCCCACATACCAGGCATACGAGACCATGATGTATCAGTTCGAGAGCGATTACCCCGGTCTTTGTAAGATAATAGAAATCGGGGCTTCGGTTGAAGGGCGAAAGTTGCTGTTTGCCAAAATATCCGATAATGTTAATACAAATGAAGCGGAACCAAGGTTTATGTTCATTTCAACAATGCATGGCAACGAAACTACGGGCTATGTTTTAATGCTCCGGCTTATTGATTACCTGCTGTCGAATTATGGAACCAGCTCAGAAGTGACAAATTTAGTCAGCAATATGGAAATCTGGATTAATCCTTTATTAAATCCTGACGGGACTTATGCCGGTGGAGATAATACTGTTTCAGGTGCAACAAGAGAAAACGCCAATTATGTTGATTTAAACAGAAACTATCCTAATCCTGCAGCAGGGAACCATCCTGACGGAGAAGCATGGCAACCCGAAACAAACGCAATGATGAATCTGTACGATTCAATACATTTTGTCATAACTGTAAATTTTCACGGTGGCGCTGAACTGGTCAATTATCCTTGGGATACTTGGACCAGTGCAGAAAACATACATGCAGATGATGCATGGTGGCAATATGTTTCGAGAGAATATGCAGATACTGTCCATATTTACGGCCCGGCTAATTATTTTGGCGATATGGATAACGGCGTTACAAACGGCGGCGATTGGTATATCGTTTATGGCAGCCGGCAGGATTATACTACATATTTTAAGCATGGCAGAGAATGTACAATCGAAATTTCTGCTGAAGGAACTCCCCAACCTGCCGATTTACTTTTATTTTGGGATTACAACTACCGTTCGTTCTTAAATTATATTGAACAAACCCTTTATGGAGTTAGAGGAATTGTTACCGATTCACTTACAGGGGAACCATTGAAAGCCAATGTTTTTATCTTAAATCACGATTACGACAGTTCAGACGTTTATACAGAGCTGCCGTTTGGAATTTATTTCAGACCCGTAAAGCAAGAAATTTATTCAATAAAATATGATGCACACGGATATAAAGCCAAAACAATTTCGAATATAGCTATTAACGACCAATCATCAGTGATAGTTGATGTGCAGCTAGTACCAGGATTGCCCATAGCAAATTTTTCTGCCGATGATAGTATATTCTGTTCCGCTCCGGCTACGGTTCATTTTATTAACCAAAGCAACGATGCGGCTTCATATTTATGGAATTTCGGCGATGGAACTACAAGTACGGAAATTAATCCGGTTCATATTTATAGCGATACAGGAAATTATAGTGTTACTCTTGTTGCTTATGGTGTTAACCCAGGCACCGATACATTAGTAAAACCCGCTTTTATCAGCATTAGCTTGACTAATCCCTGTGTTTATTATTTACCTCAGGCAGGCAATGATACTTATACCGATTGTTCAGGAACATTATATGACAGCGGCGGAGAGTTAAATTATCAGGATAATACCGATGGAACCGTGACCATTATTCCATCAGATGCCGCCTCTGTTACTTTGACATTTATTTCATTTAATTATGAAGATGGTTATGACTTTTTAAGGATTTATGACGGGCCTGATGTTAACAGTCCTTTAATCGGAAATTACACCGGAAGTTCATTACCGGGCGGAGGAGTTATTACTACAACGTCAAACACTGTTACTATTGAGCAAATTACAGACCAGGCAGTGACAGCTTCCGGATTTATTTTAAACTGGACGTGTAATTATCCTACATCTGCTCCTGTATCTGCTTTTGAAGCTGATAATACAACTAGTTGCACCGGAATAATTCATTTTAACGATCTATCGTCAAACTACCCAAGTTCATGGCTTTGGAATTTTGGCGACGGAACAACTTCAAATCTCCGAAATCCAACCCATACTTATTCTGAAAACGGCATATTCACAGTTTCATTGACAACCTCAAATATAATCGGTTCAGATACATATACTATATCCGACTATATTGTAATTAATAAACCGCCGGCGCCAACAGTAACATCCGCTTCAAGATGCAACCAGGAAAGCGTTTCATTAACCGCTTATGGAACCGGTATATTAGCATGGTATTCTGATGAATTCGGCGGAATGCTTTTGGATACCGGGGCAATATTTAATACACCTGTTTTATCTCAGACAACAACATACTACGTTGAAAGCCAAATTACGCAACCATCTCAATATGTCGGTGAAATTTATAACGCTTCAAACGGAAGCGTTAATACAGGCATCTATGAACATTATCTGATATTCGACTGCTATTCTCCGACAACATTAATATCTGTATTTGTTTATGCACAAACAGCAGGTAACAGACAGATTGAGCTAAGAAACAGTGCGAACGAGGTTTTACAATCCGCGACAGTTAATGTACCGGCCGAGGAAAGCAGAATTACGTTAAATTTCGCTTTACCTGTCGAATCCGGTTTACGGCTTGTCGGCACAAATTATCCCGGATTATTCAGAAGTAATTCAAATGTTAATTATCCTTATGAAATTCCAGGGCTTATCAGTATTAAAATGAGCAGCGCTACTACAAATCCTTATGGTTATTATTATTTTTTCTATGACTGGGAAGTTTCATCTCCGTCATGTATAAGCACCAGGGCTCCCGTTGTTGCAACGGTTTATTTTTCCGCTCCCGTTGCAAATTTTAATTATATAAATGATGACGGAACCGTCACTTTCACGAATTTGTCAACTGACGCAGAGTCATATTTCTGGACATTCAGCGACGGATTTTCTGATAATTCCGTTAATCCAATTCATACATACACAGCAGCCGGTAACTATACAGCTCAGTTGATAGCTTATAATGCCTGCGGCTCTGATACTCTTTTAAATGATATAATTACAGGAATAACCGCTAACCACACTTTACAAAATTGCAGCTTATATCCAAATCCTGCGTCCGGCATATTTTATATAGAATTTGATATACAAAAAAAACAAAATTTTTATGATGTATATTTATCACTGAACGATATAACCGGCAGATGTGTTTATGGGCAATGTTTTTATAACAGGTATGGGAAATTCCGAGAACCCATTAAAATATTGCATATTCAGCAAGGAATTTATTTTCTAAAGCTCCAAATCGGCGAACAGAGATATATCATGAAAATATTGATTCAGTAAAAATCCGGAATGTAGAGACGTCCAATTTGGGCGTCTCTACATTCCGGATTTTTACATTCCGGTCTATATTCATTCCGCTTTCATTCGGAACGAAGTGAGGAATCTTTTGTTATTTTTATATAATTAAATCTAATCTTTGTCATTGAAGCGAATTGTCTGCCGCTATCATATGTATCCAGGTCATCATACCTGTAATACTAGTTTATTATTACTTCGGATTTTTCAAGAAATTCTTTCAACAATATGATTAATTTCATTATTTGCTTTGCAGAGGCAGTATTGTAACCTATTAGTTTAAAATCCACTATCATTAAAGGTTTTGGATTCTTTTTATATTCTTCAAGCCATCTGAATACTGTTATAAAAGTTGCATGTGCATTCTCGGGAAATGCTCTTCCGCTTATTGTGAATGACGGTTTTTCAATGTCAAACTCCATTTCAGGAGTATCATCGGTTTGCGGTATATATAATCGTTCTGGCATAGTTTTAAGAATTAGTTTCAAATATTTAATTAAATTTTTGAGTAAAATTATAAAAAATTAATAATATTGACAAAATATTATTTTGAGGGGTATGTCAATCTTAATATGCTTTCGGCTTAAAGCCCGGAGAATTCTTTATTTCAACCAAACCTTCTCCCTTTGATTTTATAACAAAAAGTCCTTTGCTCTCTGCATATTTATCACTTTGTTCAGAGACTCATTCATTTGTTGTTTTTCCATATTGTTTCTTTCCGTTACAAGTACATGGCAAAAGTACATTAAAATATTGAATTAAACAAAAAATTATCTTTGAAACAAGTCTTATACCCAAAACAGAAAAAATATTATATTTGTAAAAAAATTACCATCAGGAGTCGTATAGAACCAAAAGAATTATCTTTGAAAAAAATTAATATTTATATAAACCTGACACAGTCTAACAGACCTGTCAGAGTTCACACAACAAAATAATCTGTTCCCCCTATAAAATTCTGTATGTGATGTACCGGTTTATTTCACAGAGTGAAACAGTATTGGTTGAAGCAATCAAATTCACAATTACTTCATGACTTACCAGAGGCTTGCCCCGCCAATTTTGGCTAATATACGAAAATAACCGATGCTATATTTTAAATCATGTAACAGTTTGCCTACCATCTTATGGCTTGTCTTATGATTCATCGTCTTAAGTGCTTCTGCCAAATTGCGAAGACTTTTACATGTCCATCTTAGAGGTGATTCCGGATCGCCTCGCGTGTCAGGTTCAATTAATCTCTCTAAATCTTCTATTAATGTTTTATCCTTTTCTATCGCTGATTTGCGCCCGCCACCTTGCTTTCGGATTCTATCAAATGTAAATTCATCCGGCTTTTTTAATTCCTTTATTCCTTCCGATATTACACGTCTTGATACACCGGTAAGCCGAGAGACTTCCGATATTCCACCAAATCCTAACAAACTTGCCTCGTTACCAACATAAATACGCTTTTGGTTCTCCGTTAAAAACGACAAAATATTATTGTAACGTTCTTTCAATGTTACTATATTTGTTTTCATGCTGCAAATATAAAAACAAATAATTTAATTTGCAACACTTATTTTGTTACAGTTACTATGTAGTATTAATTACATTTTTTGTTCAATTAATACTACTGCATAAACGGCAAGACCCTCCTCACGTCCGATAAACCCAAGTCTTTCAGTTGTAGTTGCCTTGATTGAGATTTGATAAAGTTCTATGTTTAAAATATTTGCAAGAGTATGCTGCATTTCAGGAATATAGCTGCTGATTTTGGGTTGCTGCAAGCATATTGTAGAATCAATATTTATAACTGAATAACGTTTGCTTCGAATTAATTTATAAACTTTTTCAAGTAAAATCTTACTGTCAATTCCTTTATATTCCTGATTTGTATCAGGGAAATGAAAGCCGATATCCCTTAATCCTGCAGCTCCTAGTAAAGCATCACAAACAGCATGTATCAATGCATCGCCGTCGGAAAAAGCTATTGTTCCTTTGGTATGAAGAATATTGACTCCCCCAAGAATAAATGATTCTCCTTCGGCTAATTTATGGACATCGAATCCGAAACCAATTCTGAAAGGCATATTATTCGGGCGTTTCTTGCTCTTTTCTAAGACCTTCAAAATTAAAGATAAGAGTAAATCTCAAAGTGTTTTCAAGCGGATGTCGTTGCTGAGTAGGAATAAGATAGGCAAAGTCCAAACCGAAAACATTTAGGCGTAAGCCCAAACCGACAGTGAAATATTTACGGTTTCCTTTTGTAGCATGTTCATAAAAATAACCGCCCCGTATTGAAAATTGTTTAGCATACCAATATTCCATACCGATTGAATAATTGATTTCCCTTATTTCTTCCCTGAAAATACTCCGGTCATCCGGATTGTTTGCATCCATCTCAACACCCGGGGCATCATAAAATGATTGTACCATTCCGGCGCCGACAGATACATCTGGATCCATACCATATCTGACAATTCTGTCTCCTGAAAGTACTACATACCCATCTGCCGTTGTATCGCCTTCATTGTAGTATTCCGGCATGGTAGGTACAAGCAGTTTGTTCAGGTCCGAAGTAATCATAAAAACATTATAGTCGTCAATATCCATAGTTAACGCACCCCCGATTTTAAGATTAATCGGAATAAAATCTTTATCCTGATTTTCAGTATAGGAAATTTTTGTGCCGATATTTGAAATATTCAGTCCGCATGCAACCAAAGAGTTTCTTTTAGCAATTTCGACATTTTCCTGATAATAGAACGATACATCACCTGCTACCGAATTTCCGGGATGTGAAGATGTTCCTAAAACATCAATACCTCCGGTTAGGTTTGAATATATATATTTTAAAGCGACGCTCCCGGATAATTTTTTACTTAAAAGCCGTGTATAGCCAATATCTATAGCGAATTCATTAGGATTAAAGTGACGGATTTCTTCACCATTAATATCGGTAAATGTAATATCTCCTAAAGAGAAATAAGCTAAGGAACCGCTAACTACCTGCTGATTTTTAAATTTTTTATATGCGACAACCTGTCCTAAATAAATATCATTCACAAGTTTCCTTAGCCAAGGTGTAAATGAAATTGCAAAACCTACCTCTTTCTTTATAAAAGAATATTTTGCAGGATTCCAATGTATTGAGTTAATATCTGGTGTAGTAGCTACGCCGGCATCGCCTATTCCGCCGCCTCTGGAATCGGGAGCAATCATTAAGAAAGGAACAGCGGTAGTGATTGTATTTACCCTCCCTTTAAAACGGTCATCACCACCTAAAATTCCCGTTGTTTGTGAACTTTGAGCATATATATCAAATGAGATAAACCATAAAATATAAATTTGGCATATCGTAATAATAATTTTTTTTATAGTCACCATTTTTAATATCTTTAAACTTTAAACTATTTTATGCGAATTAAGACTTGAATTTTATTTGTAAAAATAGCAAAGATATAAATATTTTAAATAAGCTATTTAAGAATCACAAGTTTTTCATATTTCTCTGCAATATTTCCATTTTCCGGCATAACTCTTATTTTGTAAATATATACACCGCGACCTATTCTGTCGCCATAATCATCAAGTCCATCCCAATAAATCGGTTGGCTTCTGTAACCGGCCGAATTTACATTAGTATTTATTGTTTTAACTAATATCCCTGTAATTGTAAATATTTGTATAAGCACTTCCAAATTGCTGTTAGGTTGATTGTGATCAAAATAAAAAGCCGTCTGTGTTGTAAATGGGTTGGGATAATTATACACATGTTCAAGTATCAGCTCTGACGATTTAGCAACAATAAATTCAAGATATGCTTCTGACGAATTATTATAAACATCCCAGACCTTAAGCTTCAGAGTATGATTCCCTTCGTTTAAGTTTGAAAACCGGTATTCAACTTTTCCTTTCTGGTAGTCGTCAATTTCAGCTTCATAGTTATCATTCAGGTTAATTGTTCTGCTTGTATTTCCATCGGGAACTAATGCAATATCATGCCCTATTCCATTTCCTACTGTATTTATTCCGGACAAGTCGAATAAATCAGTAATAAATAAGGGATTTTCGTCAGTGATACCGCCGAATACAAAATCGGAATTATTCATGTACATTTCTATTTGCGGTCCTTCATTATCGGACATAACTGAATCGGCAGAACCTCCTACGATAACATTTTTATAGTAACCATTAGCATCGTAATATCGGGAAGAACCAGATGAAATTTTAGCATAGTAGCTGAGCTTTCCTTTACCTATGCGATAAGATATATCTTTCGGCACTATAAATCTTACTATAAAATCACCATTTGTAATGCTTGCCTTGCCTTTATATAAAATGCTGTTCTGGATTGTATAATGAAAAGGGGACAAACCATCATTACTTAATGTAGTGACGGAATCACGTTTATCATAAATAGTTGCAAATAAAATTCCATTATATGTATCTAATTTATTTCCCATAGTATCGGCAACATAACCTTCAATTGTGGCTAAACCGAGTGCCTTAAGAGTATCGGGTATTTCTGAAACATATATTTGGTTGATTTTTAAAGTTATAATATCATATTCAGGATAGCTTAGTTTTAATGCAGGGTCGCATAAGAGTGTAAAATTTCTGGTATTGATATAGTTAGTAGGTTGGTTCAGTGTGAGATTTTTTGTTTTCATCATGATATCGCCAACTCTGTAACGAGTTCCCGCAGAATCGGTATTAAAAACAAATTTATACAGGTTGCAGTCATAAATAAAGGGAGATGATTATAATTATCCCATGAGTTAATTTGGCTAATATCCACGACAGCTTCATGAGCCAATCCGGTCTCTCCGCCGTGTCCGGTATAATTTACTACTAATGCTCCTTTATGAATTCTGTTATCAATTGCAGCATTGACATCAGGATATCTTTGCCCTCCGGGAGTTGAAACCTGCATATATGAGTCGAGATATATTTTTTCGATATTATATACAGGGTAATTATTTTCTACATATCTTGCAAGAGTATTGGCATCGCCCATATGTGCATTACCGTCTTCATCGTCGCCAATAAAACAGACAATATTTCTCCAATCGCCAAAACATTCAGATGATAAACTGTAATGAATTATTTTATTTACCATATTTTGAGCTTCAGTTGTTGATTTTACAGGAAGCCGGCCTACACCAATATCAAGGTCTCCATTACTAATAGTACCTGAATCATCAAGAATACCAAAATAATCATCAGTAACAAATGAATTGGTAGGTTTTATAGAATTACTTGATTGATAAGTTAATATAAAATTGGTATTATTGGTTGCTGCGCTTTTATTATCATACGAACCGTCGCCAAAAAGCAAGAGATATTTCGGAATTTCCGAATCGTTTGTGGCTATGTCATAAAACATTTTTACAAAATTTCTGATTGCTGAGACATCGGGAGTGCCTGATGAAAATTCGTTGTAAATTAAATCAGGTATAACCACAAATACATCCATTGCATCATTATTTCGGTGAAAATCAGCAAGTTGATTTGCATAACTTAAAAAAGTCGGATGGCTGACAATTATTAATTCCGGTGGTGTTAGTCCATGCAGATTTTGATTTGCAACTTCTCCGACAAATTCCGGTGTAAGAAATGAGGAACCGTCGAAAGCGATAAATTCCCTTAATGAATCTGATTCGAGGGAAAAAGTAATTGTATTATTATAAAAACTAGTTTGAACCAATTTGACATTTCTTGGGTCGGTTATTTCCCATATTTTTGT
>JACQWN010000017.1 GCA_016209245.1 Bacteroidia bacterium | reverse complement strand
TATTTACCTTGATTCATAGTACCCCCTTTTTGAAGGGAAACTATAAATTTTTATTCAAATCGTCCGAAAATTATTTCTTCTGTATCCCTGATCTATCAATATTTTCAAAGAACGTCTATTTGTTTTCTTGGTACGCGAGTGTCAATGAATATTTTTTCTTGATTATTTTGGTATTCATAATATGCTTGATCTAAAATCAATAAAACATTTTCAGGTATTTTTTTAAAAAAATCAAGAAACATTTCTTCATTTATATAAAGACCTGTAGGATTATGAGGGTTAGAAAGAATAATTATTTTTGTTTTATTATTGATTGATTTCAAAATTGATTCAAGATCATGATTCATATCAGGCAATAATGGTACTTCAACAGGAATCGAATTATTAGCCAATATACTCCACTTATACCAAGGCATTGAAGATTTTGAAATAATAATTTTATCTCCTTTATTAGCATGTTGAAATACAGCTAAATAAATAGCTGCAACCGAACCAGCAGATATTATTAAATTATCAGGCAAAAGAGATAAATTTTCACTGAGTTTATTAATTAAAATTGAATAATCAATCGGAGGGTAAAGATGAGCATACTGGGAATAATATTTGATAGCGGTCCTTGCTTTTTCACCGGGACCTAATGGATTTTCGTTATAAGATAATTCAATAATTTTATTATCTTTTGTATAAAAATCTTCATGGCTTCTATATTTAACGCTATCACAAAAATTCTGATAAGCATTAATTAAAGTATTTATATTTTTAGCAGTAATTTTACTCATATTTTGTTATGATATGTTTAAACGTTATTATTAAAAGAAACTCCATTTTTTATGAGAAGGTAACCATGATAATTAGAATTGATTGCTATACTTCTAATAATTTCTATACCTTTATTATTTTGTATTAATTTAAAATCCATTGAATTAAAAAAAATCAATAAAACTTCATTTATACATTGAATATTTGATTTCATTTTAAACCCGGATTTAAGTAATAGCTTCATTACAGAATGATAATTATTACCTGTTTCACCAATGAAATTTAATTGTGGTTCCCATGCAAGTAAATATTTGTACATACATAGGAAAGTATTTGCTGCTTTACGTGACAAAATTGGATTTACACCTCCTTCAATTATTTTACTCCATATTTCGTTATTAATTTTTAATGGATATAGAAAAATATTATATCCATCAATTTTATCAGAATTATCAGATAAATAAAATAATTGTATTAATTTATCTGCAGAATTATGATATTTTATTTTTAAATTCATTATCCATTTGCTTTCAGTTAACCCTATTCCTTTTTTTAAAATAAATATTATAATGAATTTCATACACTTGATTTATTTCATTTTCAGAAAGTAACTTTGTTCCTTTAATAATTGAAATCATATTATTTTTTTATATGATGTCCACACATTATTACAAATATCGAACTCATTATTATTCATATCTTTTAGGACTGGATCAAGTACTGCACATGCTGAAAAAAACAATTTATACTTTTTGCAAATTTTATTTATATTTTTGTACAGCATAATCCTTTCATGAAAAGGATATATTTTACCCTCCCCAATATGAACTTTTAATGCTTCAGTCATCAGACCCCAAGTTAATTTTAAATGAGGATGCGAAATAATTTTTTTTATAATTTCCCGATCTTTTTCTTTTTCACAATCTCTAATAACAATGTATGCAGCTTTAATCATACGAACACCAGCGTTATAAAATATTTCAATTATTTCCTCAATTTTATCTTGTCTGTCATCTATACCTGGAAATAATGGCATTAATAATGCCTGTACTTTCAATCCTGCATCAGATAATTTTTAATTGTTTCAATTCGCTGTTTAGTTGAAGCAGAACCAGGCTCAATGTATTTTGTTAATTCTTCATCAAGTCTGGTAATTGAAATTTTAATAATTACTGAATCTTGTTATTATTAAAAATGGAACATTTAAAGGAAGATATTTCTCTAAAATATTATGTGCATTTTCAGCAGAAATATTTGAAAAAGCATCAGAATTTGGGCTTAAATAAATACCATTTATTTTTACTTTATACAGTAAAATATCACTAATATTTAATTTTTTAATTTTTTCTTTTTTTTGTGCTAAACCACAATAAATACAACCGACGTTTCAACCTTCTGTAATGTCAAGTTCATAAAAATTAATACAGTTTGGATAACTAGAAGTTTTTAATAATGCATTATTCATATTACAAAATATTATTCATTATATTTAATAATTAATTTTCCTAAATCCATTATCAGTTCTTTCTCAGCAAAAGAATTGAAGGTCGTTTTATGCTCAACAAGCAGCATTGCTATTTGCTGCTGTTTGAGTTTCAGTAATTCATCAACAATAATTTTTGTGTTCTCTTCATCAAACCCTGCAAAGGGTTCATCAAAAAAAATAAGTTCAGGTTTGTGCATTAAAGCATTGCCAAGAGCAAGTAATTGCCTTTCGCCGCCGCTGATATTAAAAGGATGCGGTTGCTGTGTTCGTAAAAGCCAGGAAATTGACGACTTTTTTGCATAAACAGGTTCTTTATATAATCTCAATACCTGTGCGTTTTATTTCGTCAATAAAAGGGTCTCCTTTTTCAAAATAATCGGTTGAAAAGGGATGGGGTTCTATATCAATAAAAGCACGGTTGCTGCTTTTTATCGGTGTTAATATGCTCCAGTCTTTAAATGGCATTCCGCTAAATCTATCAGAAATCAACGCAACATCAATATCGGAATAACGATGTGCTTTGTTTGTTACCACAGAACCAAAAATAAACACCTTATTGAAAATGATATTTCTTTCGGCACAAGCATAAATAAATTCTTTTACAATTCTTATTGCAGTTTTTTTAGTAAGCATGATTTTAATGTTTTTACCTGTTTAAAAAAAATCTGAGTAAATCGCCTGTTGCATTCTTTATAAATTTTACCCTTATAATCAGGGTATCGTCCCTCAAGATTAAAACGGTTAAGATTAACAAGAAGTATCCAATCATCATCGTTTAATTCAATGTTTGTTTGTTTCAATAATTTTTCAAGATTGTGAATATGTGGCGGGTAATTTCCTTTGTTGCATTTTACCCAGGCTGATTTGCAAATCTTTTCTATAGCAAGATGCAGGCAAAAAAGACAAAACACATAATCCTTGTCTTTAAAGCATAGTTCTGCTCTATGCCAATCCTTTTCAGCATTTGTTAGCCAGTATTGAATATGTTCATCTTTTGTCATAAATTTATTACATCACCTTTTTTTATTTCATATGAAGTTTACCAAGTTCCATTTCCAAAACTCTATCCGCAAATGTATCAAAAATACTTTTATGTTCAACAATCAACATCCCGATTTTTTGTTCTTTTAATTTTAATAATTCATCAACAATAATTTTAGTATTTACTTCATCAAGCCCGGCAAAAGGTTCATCGTAAAGTATAAGTTTTGGTTTGTGCATTAAAGCGTTGCCTAGCGCCAGTAATTGCCTTTCACCGCCACTGAGATTAAAAGGAGTGCGGTTGCTGTAATCTTTAAGGTGTGGTAATTTATAAACTTCCTGTTCACGTTGTTTTATGTCTTCATTAGAGTATGTTGAACCGCTTACAACAAGGTTTTCGTGAACGGTCAAGGTTTCAAAATAATTATCTTTTTGCGGAATGTAAACAATGCCCTGCTTTACCATTTCTGATGTTGGCAGGTTCGTTATGTTTTTTCCATTGAAAATAACCTCTGCGTCTTTATTCCATTTGGGGAGTAAACCGTATATACATTTCAGCACTGTGCTTTTTCCACTGCCGTTACCGCCGGTGAGTAAAACAATTTCATTATCGCCGATTGTAAAAGAAACATCAGAAATCACCTGCTTTTTTCCGTAACCTGTTGATATGTTTTTGACTTCGAGCATTTTATAGAAAAACGATGCAAAAGTAGTATTATGGTTCCTTATTTTAAAATTTTGAGTTCACTATTTTCCAGCAGAAAAACGTTATCGCTTGTATTATCAATGTATTCCCTGTTATGCTCAATCTGAAAAATAGTTTTGCCTTCTGCTTTCAATTCCTGAACCAACAGTTTTATTTTTTCCTGATTTTCCCTGTCAATACCTGATACAGGTTCGTCTAATAAAAGCAGTTTCGGCTCATTTGCAAGGCAGCAAGCAATAGTCAGGAGTTTTTGCTGGCCATAAGACAAATCGTTACCCTGATTTTTTTCAACGGTTTCAAGTGAAACACGCTTTAAGATTTCCGAAACCTTTATGTATTCTTCAGAAGTGGCAATATGGAAGATTTTTTTGTCCAGAACGAGCAGAACATTTTCTTTTACCGAAAGGTTATTTATAAGGCGTAAATCCTGAAAAATTCGGGAAATGCCAAGTCGTGATATTTCTTTCGGGGATTTTGAGTTTATTACCTGACCATTAAAGGTGATTGTACCGGAATCTGCTTTTATGAAGCCCGTCAAAATGTTTAGAATGGTGGATTTACCGGAGCCATTCGGACCTAAAAGAGTATAAACTTTCCCCTGTTCCAGTTGAAACGAAAGATTCTGAAACAACTTATGCTCTCCGAATGATTTGCTTATATTTTCTACTTCTAATAATGCCATAATTAAAATTTATAAAAACCACTTGCAAAGACCGACGGTTTGAACTGTCAAGTAATCCTTGACGGTTCGGAAATATTGATAAACACAGGCATTTACCATGATATTAAAGTTTATTATTTTATATGTACCCCAATGTCTCATGATTTTTTTATGTGTACCAATTTGGTCTAAAATGGTACATATTCTTATTTGTGAGATTAACACCGTAAAAAAGAGCAAATGGAACATGGGTAAAATAATATATAAAATGCCCACGTTTAAAAGATGTGGGTACGGAATGCCCATGAAATAATATTGCAAAGGATTCTTTTGCTACTTTTTTTGAAGGCAACAGAGATAAAGAGTTGTACGGAATGTTAGATTTTATGAGCATTTGATTTATTTCTCTATATTAATTTTTTTATTTTTCACAAAAAATTATGTTTTATTTTTCGGGTTTATTTTTGTTTGCCATGCGATTCAATTTTATCATGTTAATTCCACTGTCTGAAAAAACCGTTTACCAATAGAATATGAAATATCTTTATTATGCTGTAACCTGCCAATGATAAGTGCAGGATGTGTATTTATTTTTTTTGCATATTTTAAAATTTCATCTATTGAGGCAGGCAGATTATTTTTCAATTCCTCTTCTTCCTCTTCGGAGAATGTCCATTTTACAGCAAATTCATCAGCTTCGGATTCTTTAGCAAGATCTTTTTCTTTATATTCAATATTTTCTAAAAAAATCTCTTTTTTTCCATGCAATATGATATGCCCTACTTCATGGAAAAATGAAAACCAGAAAATATCGTTACGCTTGTGCCTGCCGGTAAGTTGAATAAGCGGTGAATCACCCAGCCAACGAGTAGCACCATTTATCGGGGCTTTTTGCAAACAAGGAGTATAAACGAGCTTCACACCTGCTGCGTGGCATAATACCTGAAGTTTTTGAAAAAAATCAGATGGGTGTTCTGCCATTAAAGATTTTATTTTTGGCAAAGTATCTTTAAAAGTTTTTTCTGAATAAGCAGGGGACTGTATTTGCTGCGCTGAAATTTCGCTTTTACGCAACCATGCAGAAATAGCATAAGGTTCTTTGGTATGTTTTAATGAAATGCGAAAAGCTACTTTTAACTGCTGGTTGTAATAGTAATCTTCCCACGCTTGTGGAGTGGCAACACCAAAAAATGTAAGCAACTGAGCGGCCATTTCTTGTTTTGTCGGCAGTTTTTCGAGCCAACCGAATTTGATCATTTGCAGAAGTGGAAAGTTGTTAGCCCAAATAACTGCTTTTTCAATTACCTCCTGACGTTTAACACGTGCAAGGTATTCGTCGTAACCACGCTGACTATTGAGCCAAAAATGAGCAGGTATTTTGGTCACATTTTCAAACTGCACAGCCATATCTGCCGTAATAGAGCTATCGCCTTTTAGAATAGCCGTAATGGTTTTTTCCGGCTTTGCGGTACGGAATGCAAATTCCTTTGGTCCCATACCCATTTCTTCTAATTTTTCATGAAGGGTTTCACCCGGGTGAAAAACTACTTGCGGAAAATATTGATTCTGTTTTACCATAACACAATTTTTTTTAATGTTATTCAATAATTTCAATTACTTCTACGCCTTTAATCTCAAGCCAGATGTATTTGCCATGCTCATCAGTAGGAATAGGGTTTTCATGTGGTTCAAATATAAGCCTGTATGGTTGGTCGAGGTCGCAAGCCCACTGACCTTTGCGATTGCCGACAAGCTCGTGGTAATTGCCCGGTAAAGTTCTGACATCTTCAAGAGAAACAGCATTTTTCAAATCTAATAATCGTTTATTGTAAAGCCTGGCTCTGATTTGCCCAAACTCCTTTTGGCATTTACGGTAATCATTAGCCAATTTTTCAAGTTTCTTATTGCTGAATGTAATTTCCATGCAAAGATACAATTATTTTAATTAACACCAACTGTTAATTAAAAATATTTTTTATGATGTATAACATAATAAGAAAAACCCCGAAAAACAGCCGATTAATATGTTATATGACAAATACATAAATTGCAGTATCGCTTTTCAAAAGTGCAATAAGTTCCCTTTGCCTGATATTATTCTGTTCTCTCAGGTTTCGAATCCGGATTCATATTGCTCTTTTTTGCCTTGTCAAATAAGAACAAAAATACA
Source organism: Bacteroidia bacterium (assembly GCA_016209245.1). Taxonomy (GTDB): domain Bacteria; phylum Bacteroidota; class Bacteroidia; order Bacteroidales; family BM523; genus JACQWN01. The sequence continues at coordinate 8,612 of JACQWN010000017.1, read as the reverse complement.
TATAAAAAAGGAAAAACAATTAATAAAAAAAGAAATTGCAAATCCTGCAAAGTTTGCAGTTTTTGCAAAATTGAAATGGGTGTAAAAAATATCAAAGCAAAATATTTTTCCAATGTATTGCGATTGATAAATGTGCCTGAGTTTATGTGTTAGATAAATCCTGTAATTAGATAGATTACCGTGTCAATAATCAGAGAGATAACAACTACACAAATTATTGGAACTGCTGTAAGCCTCCTGCCCATAAATTTTGAAAGCATAACTATAGAAGATACGTATACTGCTGATGAGATTAACGAAAATACCATAGCTGCCCCCAGCGAAAGGTCGGTATATGACAAAAGGGGTTTAAGCAGAAAGATGTCGGCACCATTGGAAATATAAATGGGTATCCCGATTTGAGCATTAATCTTTTCTCAATTCTATTCTGAGCCAAACCGGTAAGTTTCCGAGGTCAATCTGATGAATCGTGTAGTTTTCTTTAAATACTGACTGCCGGATAATATTTTCGTACTCAGTAATAGAATATGTTATACTTAATTGCTTTTTTAAAAAGGGTTTTGATAAAAATTTGCGAATGATACTATAATCTTTGAGATTTTCTTTCAATCTGGCTTTTAACAAGCTCTTGTCATATTCCTTATATGTATCAAATATATAGGCAGATTTACCCTGTTTCAAAATCCGGAAAATTTCATTTAGACCCTCAACAGGCTTATCCCAGTTATAAAAGCTGCCGGTAGTTACAATACAGTCAAAAAAATTAGCAGGATAATCCGTGCCTGTAATATTGCCTACCTGTAAATTGACATTTTTAACGGCTTTCAGGTTTTGTTTTGCAACATCAAGCATGGATGCGGAAATATCAAGCCCATATAGATCAAGCAGAGAATTGTTTTTATGGATTTCTAAAAGAAGCCTGCCGGGTCCTGTGCCCACGTCTAATAGATACCCTTGTTTTACTGAATTACCGATAAAAACGGCAATTTCTTCAAATGATTTATTAACGCCTTTAACGCCGGTCAGGTTATCATACAATTTTGCAGCAAACCTGGGCATGTTGATGTACTGTTTTTCTCCTCGTGTTTTCATAAAATAAATTATTTAATTCATTTGTTTGTTATCAACTATTGAGTAGTCAATCATTGACTGAAAAATTTTTAATCAGATGCGTTTTTCTGAATTTGCATCATCACTTTAACCATAGTGTTATAATCTGCTTTGCTGATATTTTTTTTGAGTTTGCCTGTTATTTTACTTTCAATTTTTAAAAAATTTTTTAATACTGCTTCACCTTTTTTTGTAAGTTTAACGATGTTTTTGCGTCTATCCCCCGGAACACTCATACGCTTAACCATTTCTTTTTTTTCAAGAATATCAGTCATTCTTAAAATTGCGGATTTATCTTTATTCATCCAATCTGCCATGTCTTGCTGGATAGCCTCCGGCGTTTTCTTATATTTAAGCATGAACAAAAAACAATTTGATTGATGGTAACAGGGATATTATTTTCAGCAAGGGTTTTATTCAGCATCTTATTTTTGAATGATCCGCTCCCAGTGTCCGAACCCGTAGCGCTAAAAATACTTTTTGGGACTCGGTACTCTAAATTCCAATTTTCCAAAAGGAATTCAAATTTGTTTAAAATATCTGCGTTCATATTATTTTACTTCCTCTTCAATATTTGAAAAACAGTAAATAAATGCTGTAAAAAGTATATCTATTTAGAAGCACAAAATTATGAAAAAGCGGTGACATTAAGAAAAATTGTAAGTTATTCCCGATTGATAACATAACGAATATGCAGATCAATGACAGCACATTTAATGTTCGTAATGAGTAAAATTGTAATAATTAAATTTTTTAAAAAAAGTTTCATTTTATCTTTCAACAGGATTTCGACGACAAAGAAACGAGTCGAATGTAAGGCAAACATTTCAGAATTGTAACAAATTGTAACAATCAGAGAAAAGATAAAAAGGATTTGATTTTATTGCTTCTATTCCGCTCCTTTTTTATACCCTATCTGTTTTTTGTCAGGTTGAGGTGGATGTAACAAGTAATTCAATGCCTCATAAATATCTTTAAGTTTTAGGTTCATATCTTTTTCCAGTTTTTCAATTTGCAGTTTCAGTTCTTTATAATTCATGTAATACTGCCTCATCACTACAAAGGCTCTCATAATGGCAATATTTACCTGAATAGTTCTTTTGCTTCTCAAAACAGTTGATAACATTGATACTCCCTGCTCGGTAAAAGCAAACGGTAAATATTTTGGATATTTTCCTTTTCCCTGTCCTTTTTCAAACATCACAATTTGTGATGTTTGAAGTTCCCATTCATCTTTTGTAATTTCAAACATGAAGTCATCAGGGAAACGTTAAATATTCCTTTTTACAGCTTGTTTCAAAACTCTTTTTTCTACTTCATAGAGGGTTGCCAGATCAAAGTCTAATATTACTTTTTGCCCTTGTATTTCATATATTTTTTTTTGAATAATTTGTATTTCCATAGCTTTTGAATAATTAGTGTCTGTCTTTAAAGTCAAACACTAATTAATCACAGTATTTCCAAATGTAATTTTCTACCCATCCCTAATTCAATAATTCTATTTAATGTATCAACTTGCACATTGGTTTCACCTTTTTCTATCCTGGCTATGTAAGCGTGAGTTGTGCCACAGTTTACCGCAATTTGTTTTTGTGTCAGTCTAAAACGTTTCCTGGTCTCTTTTAATATACTGCCAATATTAAGCGGTTCGCTTTTATTAATTAACCTGCTTTCTTTGTATAGAGTATCAGGGCACAAGTCTAACGGAGAAGTATGAAGTTTTCCATTAAGGGTATGAGAAATAGGAACATTATTCCAGCAAAGGGTTTTTGTGTCTGATACTTTCACCGTTTTAAATATTTCATAATCCATTAATGGCAGTAATAAGGTGCATTTATCCTTTTGCCAGCGTTTAAACATCGGGGAAAAGTCAATTTCTCTCACTTCTCCGTTATTCCAAAGCGCTGTAATTTTGAATGGTTCAATATTCCATATTTTATTGATTCTAGATAGAGTAGTTTTCATAAGCATTTAATATTTGGGTTCAGTTTGTAAAATTCAGTCAGTAACATTTCTTTGTTTTGTTCAATGCCGATTATTGCTTTATTTGCAGAACGGCAATGGTATGATTTTAACTTTACTTTCCGATGCAGAACTTACTGAAAATATTTCCTAATATTTCATCAGTTACTATTTCACCTGTAATTTCTCCAAGAAAATGAAGCGCCTCACGGATATCCTGTGTTATAAGGTCGGTCGGGAGATTGGTTTCAAGTCCTGCCGATACTCTGTCGAGAGCTCGTTTTGAACGAATAAGCGCCTCATAGTGTCTGATATTGGCTACAACCGTATTCTCCGCTATCATGCTGAAATCGGCTGATTTAAGCAGACTGTCTGTTAACAGGCCAATTCCCTGCCGCCGTTTTGCAGAAATAAATATTGTTTCCAAATCAACAAGCTCTCTGAAATGTTCAGGTATTGTAATAAATTTATCTATTTTGTTCACAACCACTATTATTCTTTTCGATGCATCGTTGATGTGTGCACGAAAATCGTCTAAATCGGATATTATGATATCGAAAGGTGTTTCACTGATGTCAACAATATAAAGTATGACAGTTGCTTGATTTATTTTTTCATAAGTTTTTTCAATTCCCATATTTTCGATTACTTCAACCGGCTTCCGTAATCCTGCAGTATCAATGAACCTGAAATTTATTCCATTGATAACAATTGTATCTTCAATAGCATCGCGGGTTGTGCCGGGAATTTCTGAAACAATAGCTTTTTCTTCGTTTAGCAGAACATTCAGGAGTGTGGACTTTCCGACATTCGGTTTCCCGATTATTGCAACAGGGATACCCTTTTTCAATACGTTGCCCAGCTTAAAAGATTGAGCCAAAACATCAATTTCTCGTTGGATATTGGAAAGTAAAGTTAATAATTCTCTGCGGTCAGCAAATTCAACATCTTCTTCGCTGAAATCGAGTTCCAATTCAATCAGGCAAACAAAATCCAAAAGCTGTTCCCTTAATTTTTTAAGGTCTTTGGAAAAACCGCTGCGCATTTGTTGAATAGCTACTTTATGCATAGCTTCGGAATTTGAAGCGATTAAATCAGCGATTGCTTCAGCTTGTGTCAAATCAATTTTTTTGTTTAAAAATGCCCGCAGAGTGAATTCTCCAGGTTGCGCACTTCTTGCTCCGTTTGTTATCAACAACTGTATCAGCCTTTCTTGAATATATAATGAACCCTCGCCTGTATAAGAATGAGGCGTCCTGAAAATATGTACCAGGACATCGTCAATGATATCATTATTATCGGCAATTATGCCATGATGAATAGTAAAGCCATTTTGTTCAGATAGTTTTTTATCTGAAACCGTAGGGTTAAAAAGCTTTTCGCATATTGCGACAGCATCTTTCCCGCTAAGACGGATTATAGCAATAGCACCTGTACCCGCAGATGTTGATATTGCACAAATCGTATCAGTATATATACTATCGTTGTTCATTGGTAAATAATGAAATTCCATGAATTATGATAAATTTTCAAAATTAATGATATTTCATTTGAAAATTATCACGGTTCTTCTATGAATTATTCAGGTTAAAATTTTCCATGCCGTAAAAAATATTAATTTTATTTTAATATTTAAAATACAAATATAAATTTGCACGCATTATTGTATTAATTAAAAACATGAGTTATGGCATATGTAATTAACAATGATTGTACTGCATGCGGTACATGTAAAGATGAATGTCCGGTTGGCGCAATAAGCGAGGGCGATATCTATAAAATTGATCCTGAATTGTGTACAGATTGTGATGCTTGTGCATCAGTATGCCCCGTTGAAGCAATTCATCCGGGCAGCTAATCGGGCGAAAATAATAAAAAACCTCCAGGTTTTCGGTTTTTTTATTTGTATTATTTATACTGCAAGTTGTCAGGTTTTGTGATTCTAAAAAACAGTCATACAATAGTCATACAGTAGTCATACAGTAGTCATACAATTGTTTTATACAACTATATGACAGCCCCGCAACAAGCGGGATAAACTCCGCGAATGACAATTGTATGACACGAAGTGAATGACTACGATATTGCAGATACACAAGACAAAAAAGTCACAAAATTGTACCACCTAAAGTATATATTATTATTTTTTCAACATCGAATAGTCAATATAATATAATATCTTTATTGACAGACTATTAGTTTGTGGAAATGTAAATGTATTTTCAAAATTATCCATAAAAGGAGAAATTATATTATTTATTTCATTATCAGGAGTATAAATAGAGTTTTTCCATACAATTGATATTTCGCTGCCAGGTGCAAAATTCCATAAAAATCCTAAATCAATAGTAAATGCATTGTAATTAATATCATGATTTTCTTGCAGTGCAAAATATTCAAGCTTTCCTCTTTCATTAAGCAAATAATAGTCATCATAAACAACCTTTGACCAATAATGCCTTATGCGAAGACTTAATGAAATTTTATTTGTGAATATATAGCTTGTATTCACAACATTTTCAATTGTGGTTCTGTCACGTGCTCCAAAAAACATGCTGTCCTGCGATGTCTTAACCCAACCTATATCATTATTATTATAAGTGTTTGAAAAGTTATAAATAAAAAGCAGCTTATCGCTAAATCTAATCCGTGGGCTAATCCAATAAGATATAGTATTTTGACCAAATTCATAAGTTTCGGAATAATTGAAATTAACATCAACAAGGAATTTTTTTCTGTAATCAGGCGACATCCCAAGCCCGACATTATAGTACGGCGCTCTTGCAAGGTATCTGTCAACCGATCGGGTTTCATAGTAATCATGCTGCCCGATTGGGCTGCAATCGAAATTCAGCCACATAGACAGATAATTTTTAAAGGTTGCCGAACCTGACAAATCCATTTCAACAGCAGAAAACTTAGAAGGTTTAAACAAGTTATTATATGATATGGAAAAGTTGTAATGATTGTTCATGATTTTCCAGAATGGCTCATAGATATGATAAGAAAGTTCCAAATCGTTTGAAACAACATTATTGATTAAAAGAAACCCCATATCATTTGGGTCATAAGTATCGGAAATCACAGAACGTGAAAGACCACATAAGAAATTCCCGCTTATTTTTGAAAGTGAAATGCCATAATTATAACCCGAAGTTTTATTTTCATTTTCGGGAAATTGCTGACTAATCAGGCCATTACCTCCAAGTGCATATTTTTTCTGTTTTTCGATAAGTTGAAACTCGGTTCCTGAAACATTCGCAAGATAATCTTCCATTGCAACATTTGAATTTACAATGCTGACATTAGAATTATTTTTAAGACTTTGATCGAGAACAATAAGATTGTAATTTGTGAAAGGTTGAGTTACATAGTTTCTTGTATTTCCGGCTGAATCAATAATAAAAGCATTTGTTCTTGATGTCATGGCATTGAACAGACCAATTCCAAGGCCATATTTTGTCCTTCCTGAAATTTTAGTTGCATTGATAAGGCGTGTTTCATTTGGATTTTTAATGATAGAGTCGCCTTGAAGAAGTGAATATCCGACATCATAATAATTTCGTGGTTCGCCACCGATTCGCCTCGAATAATAAATGCCTCCTTTAGAAAACAATTCTGCTCCTTCGGTAAAGAAAGGGCGTTTTTCACCGTAATAGGTTTCAAAAGGAGATAGGTTTAGCACCAAATCATCAGATTGTACCTGTCCGAAATCAGGTATAAGCGTCATGTCGAGGGTAAAACTTTCATTTAGTCCATATTTCAGGTCAAGTCCGCCATTAAAGGAATATCTGTATTCGGTTTCATTACCGGTTTTATTAAGATATGCAGAAGCATAAGGTGTGCAGGAAATCCGGGGTGGAGATTTTATATTTTCAATGCCGGTTATTTCGCCCATTTGGGTAGTAACACCGCTCATTTTTATATCTATGGGACTCCATGAAGACATTTCACGGACACGTCGTATTTCTCTGTAAAAATTAATGCCCCATATTTGTTTCTCTTTATTAGGGAAACGAATTGCCGAATATGGAATTTCAAATTCTGCGATCCAACCGTTTTCGACTATTCTGAATGCGCTTTTCCAAACAGCATCCCATGAAAAATCAGGTTCTCCGCAGAGATATTTATAATCGTACTGAACTCCTGCCGCTGAAATACCAAAGCCAACCGCATTAATGCCATCGTTAAATGGGCAGATATCAAGTGCAAACAAATCTACATTAGCATGTTCATCATCTCTTTTGCATAATTCTTTTAGAATACTGTCAGGCGAAGGGTCATATAACATTGCTGCAATATAAAGTGCTTTATCATCGTAAGTAATCCTGATTTCAGAAGGCAGCATTGAATTTTTTCCGTTATAAGGTTCAATTTGAATAAAATCGGAAGCCGCCTGTGATGAATTCCAGCAAGAATCGTTCAATTCAGCATCTATTTTAGGGGGTATTTTTGTGCGGGTAATGTTAATTTGTTTTTTTGTCTGGCAAAAACCAGAAACAGTCATTATGAGAAACAGAATTATTAATGAAAATATATGCATTTGATACAATTCGGAGTAGTTATAAACAGCAATTCAGCGACAATTTTTTCATAAGAAAAAAATTGTCGCGAATTGCTGTTTAAATTTTTTAAGGTCGGGGTGGCCAGGCTCGAACTGGCGACCTCTACGTCCCGAACGTAGCACGCTAACCATCTGCGCTACACCCCGCGATGTTAATCGCTCAGAAAAGCCGACAAATGTATTAAAAAAAAGGGCATTTTCAAGGTTTATAAAAAATGCCCATATTTTTTATGGAATTTTTATTCCTCATGTATCTATTGTATAGAAATTTAATTATTCACCTTTAAAAATTGAACGATTATGAAAGCAAAAAAATTTATGAACCGGACAATATTGACAAACCGTTTATTTAAATCTATTAGGTATTGTTTTATCGTGTATGGGAATCGCGATTATGGGATTAATGAATTTTACAACTAATCCTATTCCCATTGTGGATAGCGAATTTCTCAAGAAACTCAGAGAGAAATTTGAAAAATTTTGTTCACAGCTTCCTGAAGACAGGGTATATCTTCAATTTGATAAACCTTTTTATAAGCCGGGAGAAACAATCTGGTTCAGCGCTTATGTAAGAAACGGAGCTGATTTAAAGCCATCGCTTAAAAGCGAAATTTTGCATGTAGAATTGATTTCGCCAAAAGGTAATGCTGAAAAAGAACTGCGGTTAATCGCAAAGCATGGCAAAACCAAAGGAGATTTTTTACTTGGTGAAGAAATTCCGGGCGGGCTCTATAAAATAAAAGCATATACCAACTGGCAAAAAAATGAAGAAACTTGCTTTGAGAAAGAAATTCAAGTGCAAAAAGTCATATTGCCAAATCTGAAAATGAAGCTGAACTTTGAACGCAAGGCTTTTGGTCCGGGTGATGATGTAATTGCTAAAATCGAATTAAATACCAATGAAAATAAACCTTTGTCAAATTACCGTTTCCGTTTCATTGCTAATATTGACGGTTCAAAATATCTTGAGAAAAAT
>JACQWN010000033.1 GCA_016209245.1 Bacteroidia bacterium | reverse complement strand
GTGAAATTTGGTGTTTTAGTGGCATTGTATTCATTATCTTTTTGAGAAATTATTTCCCCCTACTTGTTACACACCCAAATTATTTTAATTAGGTCAATTTAAAAAATTCTAAACCTTATTAATTGCTTCAATTATCTCCTGTCCATATTTGGTAATCTTCTGCTCGCCAAAACCTTTGATTTTCGCTATATCTGCTAATGTTGTTACCGGAGCTTTTACAAGCGATACCAATTCTGCATTACTGCAAACCATGTATGCCGGTATATCTTGCTTACTGGCTTTATCGAAGCGCCATTGCTTTAAAATTTTAAACTTATGCTCTTCTTCAGCATTCAAAGGAGCATCCGACGGAAAAGATATTTTCTCGCTTCGTGTTGTTGAGCCGGCTTCTGTCTTTTTATTTTCAAAGAAAACCAGAAGGCTCCAACAATTGAACTTTCCATTAACATGCTGTGCAGCCGTTTTCTTAACTGTAACTGATTCAAGAAATTCATTGACGATTTCCTGATCATTCTCGGTGTGTTCATTACCTAACCGGATTTGAAAAACTTTTACGTTCATAATTCTTACTGTTTTAAAATTAATACTAGAAATTATTACCTTCTTTTATACTCTAAACGGTTTATACTGTAAATGTGATAAATGACGCAGAGCGTCATGGCGCCAGAGGCGCTCATTTCCGCAATGTATTAAGTTGGCAAAAAGCAGTTGGCAGTTGGCAAAAATACCGTACTGTACAGACACGGTGCACCGTGTCTCTGCATCGCCAACTGCCTTTTGCTAATTGCCAACTTCATGAATTAAATACAAGAATTTATCCCGTTCATAGTATAAATGCCTTTGAGGAAAAGGCATATTTAAAAACTGGGCAAAAATATATATTGTTTAATATACCATTATAAAATTTGGTATATTATAAAACATATTTTTGCAGTAATTCAGCTTGTCTCGTATTATTCTAAAATTTACCATTTCGCACTGTCATCAATAATTACTATCTTGCATGGTTAATTTGAATTACTAATTCCCAATCGCTGAAAAATTTATTTTGCGTTTTAGTACAATGAATGATAACCATACATTCACAATTGCATTTCATACCATCGGATGCAAGCTGAACTTTTCGGAAAGCTCTTTTCTTGCCCGGCAATTTAATGCTGATAAATATATTAGAGTTGATTTTAATCAAAAAGCGGATATTTATATTATTAATACATGCACTGTGACAGGAAATGCAGATAAAAAATGCAGACAGGCAATCAGGAAAGCGATAAAAAAAGCCCCTGATGCAATTATAGCAGTTGTGGGATGCTATTCCCAGTTGAAATATGATGAAATTGCAAACATTCCCGTAGTTGCTCTTATATTGGGAACTGAAGACAAATATAATTTATATGATTATATTGATAAATTTGAAAAAAAAGCGAAACCAGAAATAATATGTAATAATCCAAATGAATTTTGTCATTTTACTCCGGCATATTCACTTGAAGAGCGGACACGTTCGTTTCTGAAAATACAGGATGGTTGCGATTATCATTGCGCCTATTGTACAGTTCCTTATGCAAGAGGAAAAAGCAGAAGCGACACAATTAAAAATGTTATTGAGAAAGTCAATGTAATCGCTACCAATGGTTTCAAGGAAATAGTACTGACCGGTGTAAACATTGGTGATTTTGGTAAAAATAATAATGAAACTCTGCTGGAACTAATTACGCAACTGGAAAATATCAACGGAATAGAGCGTTTCCGGCTTTCATCTATCGAACCGGATTTACTTTCGGAACAAATTATTGAATTTATTGCAGATTCAAAAAAATTTGCACATCACTTTCATGTCCCGCTGCAATCCGGTTGCAATAAAATACTTTCTTTGATGCACCGTAAATATTCTATAGAGGATTTTACAAAAAAATATTCAAAAATCATTGGGCTGCTCCCTGATGTATTTATTGGAATGGATATTATAACGGGTTTTCCCGGTGAAACTAACAATGATTTTCTGGAAACATATAATTTCCTTAAAAATATTGAGGTCTCAAATCTTCATGTGTTTTCCTTTTCTAAAAGAAAATATACTATTGCATCTATGTTCCCTGAAATGATTCAAAAAAATGAAATTTATAAAAGAAGTCAGATTCTTCATAAGCTTGCAAAAGAAAAATACTTATCATTTCTGAAAAAAAATATCGGCAGTAATGCCACAGTGTTATTCGAAACAAGACAAAATAATGGAAAAATTATAGGTTTCACAGGCAATTATATACCGGTCGAAATCGTCTATGATGCTAAGCTTATAAATAATATGATCAAGGTTAGATTATCGAGTATTTCTAAAAATGGGAATATGAAATGTTCACTAATTTGAATTTTTAAGACCTGACAGGTTTAGAAAACCTGTTAGGTCTAGTATCCTCTCAATACAAGATGGGGATTCCTCGTTTTACTCGGAATGACAATCGTATTTTGAACATAGAGAGAAGATACCATGTCTATATCAAAAAATTTAAAATATACTATCCTATGAATCTTAAAATAATATGTAATACAACCATCAAGCTGGCAAAACAGGTTGGCCAGTACATCCGTGAAGCTCAAAAATTTTTATCACCTGAAAATATTCGTGAGAAAGGTATGCACGATTTTGTAACGGAAGTTGATAAAAGCTCTGAAAAAATGCTTGTCAAAGGATTGCATAAAATTCTTCCAGAGGCAGGTTTTATTACCGAGGAAAAAACCGTAGCCGAGCAAAATACACCATTCCGATGGGTAATTGACCCATTGGACGGGACAACGAATTATATTCACAGACTTAGACCATATTCAATAAGCATCGGATTGCTTCACTATGACCAACCTGTTCTTGGAGTTATTTATGAAATTGGTTCTGATGAATGTTTCTATGCTTATAAAGGAGGAAAGGCTTATATGAATGGTGAACAAATAAAAGTTTCCAATACCCGGTTGTTAAAAGATTCATTAATAGTTACAGGTTTTCCTGTTAACAAGCACCACCGTCTTGACCCTTATTTGCTTGTATTAAAAAAAATAATAATAAATTCTCATGGCGTAAGGCGTCTTGGTTCAGCGGCGGCTGACCTCGCTTATGTCGCCTGTGGCCGTTTTGAAGCTTTTTATGAGTATGGCTTGAATCCATGGGATGTCGCTGCAGGAATCGTCATTGTTCAACAAGCAGGAGGAAAAATCACCGACTTTAATGGAGGAAACAATTATCTGTTCGGAAAAGAGCTTATCGCATCCAATAATAATATTCATGACGAACTAACTTTTATCATTTACCCGTTGATGAATGGATAATTTTTATGATCAGTTTCAAACGGCCACGAGTTGGTGCAGTGCCCACTCTCCTGATTTGCTTGTTTGACAACGTAAACTCTTTTGTCATGTTACTTTCTATCTTGAAACCCGCGTGGGCATTGCACCAACTTGATGTGTGCGCCCTGCATGAGCAGAGCGCACCCATCTCAAAGCTCTATAAAAATTCCAAAAATACAAATAAATTTTTAGATGGTATATTGAGCTTGTCGAAATAAAGCAAAAAGATGGGTGTTTTTTTCCAGAGGGTGAAAG
>JACQWN010000032.1 GCA_016209245.1 Bacteroidia bacterium | reverse complement strand
GCAAAGACGCAAAGAACGCAAGGGCTTATGACTGAAAACGAAAGATAAATACGCTTGCCTGTAACAGCGGTTTGGTTCCATGCCAGGGCAAACGCATGAATATTCCATAAATAAAATATGTCACTCCTTCGGAGTTGAACTTCACCTGTTTGCATAATTTTCTATAATAATAACAATCCTTTGGATTTTTTATTATCTTTGTTTCGGCATGCTTAATATTAAAATCCCAAAAGGGATGAAATTATTTTTAATAGAAAATAAGCGTTTAATGAATACTCTAAACCTCAAAGAGGTGACATAAAAATTATTCATGCGTTTGCCCTGATGTATATAATAAATCTGATATATTTTTTAATAATATTTGCTATAATCGCTTTTTTTGTCGCCTATTATTTCATTTTTATAAAACGGCGGTTTAGAAGGGAATCGCTAAAAATATCGGCTGAAGTACAAGATATAGAAAACGAAAGAAAGGAGCTTGAAAAAAAAATAGCTGAAATATTGTCGGAAAAGGAGAATATTAATGATGAAAAGTTAAAAATTAAAGATAAGAACAAAAAAATCTGGCAAATGTCGGAGCATATTTATAAAGCGAAAGTTAAATCGGATGAGCTGAACCAACAGCTTGTCAAGGAAAAAGAAAAACTTGAGAACGATAAAAAAAAATTTGAAGAAAAAAATAAAAAGCTATGGAACCAAAGCATAGCCATTCATAAAGAAAAAGAGAGAATTGACATATTAAAACAGGAGATAGAAGAAAAACATCACAATGTTACTGAGAGCATTCGTTATGCAAAGCGAATACAGGAAGCTATTCTTCCGGCTTCCGATTATATTAAAACATTATTGCCTTCCTCTTTTATATTATACAGGCCAAAGGATATTGTAAGCGGAGATTTTTATTGGGTTGAGCAAGTTCAGTCATTTAATAATATAACAAGCGAAGCCGATGATATTGTGTTTTTTTCCGTTATTGATTGTACCGGGCATGGAGTGCCTGGCGCTTTCATGAGCATATTCGGCTATAGCTTGCTCAATCAGGCATTTGATGAAAGCAAGCTGAGAAAGCCCTCGGATATTTTAAATTTTCTTAGCACCGGGGTATTAAAAAAATTACGTGAACACAGTGAGGATATTGTGGTAAAAGACGGAATGGACCTTGTATTATGCGCTTTACACAAACAAAAAATGCTTCTTGAATTTGCCGGTGTGAATAATCCTCTGTATCTGATAAGGGGCGATGAGCTGCTCATACATAAAACAGTTAAATATGCTATAGGCGAACCGTTTGAAGAGAGATTCAAGGGATATTCAAATTTTGAAGTCCAGCTCTGTCAGTGTGATCAGATTTATATTTTTTCAGATGGATATTTCGACCAGTTTGGCGGTCCTCAAAAAAAGAAATTTATGAGCCGGCAGTTCAGGGAAACTCTTTTAAGGATCAAGGATACGTCAATGGATGCTCAGAAAATAAAGCTCGAGCAGATTCTTGACGAATGGCGCGGGCCAATTGAACAGTATGATGATATTACAGTAATGTGCGTAAAAATATAATGAATTAATAAAATTAAAATATATGAAACCGTTAATTATCGAGTCAACATACAAGGCGCCTAAAATAATTTTAGACCCTGATTCAAATCTATTTGAAATTTCAGGAAAATCACGGCCCGAAAATGTCACAGAATTTTATGAACAAATCTTCAATTGGTTTTACAGCTTCCACAAAGAGCTTATTTCACAAAATAAAAAAGACGGTTTTATCTTGAAAATATACATTGTATATTTCAACTCGTCTTCCGCAAAATATATTTTGAATCTTTTGAAAATACTAGGCCGGTTTATCTCCGATGGAATTCCTGTAAGAATTGATTGGTGCTTCGATGAAGAAGATGAAGTCATGAAAGAAATGGGTGAAGATATGGCGAGCTTGTCGCAAGTACCTTTTAATTATATTACCATGTCTTCAAATCAATAGTATCTTAAAGTCGGGAAAGATAGTTCCTTTTATTAGGCACTATCCTTTTCCCGTTTTCAACAATTCTATTTTTATCCATTAATCTGTAAAAATAGATACATTTGGTACTACTTGGATATAACAATTTTCCTCACATTCAGTTTCTTATCGCCATCATAAATATAGCAATAATAAATACCGGAATTTATACCGGAAGTGCTAACCCTTATTCTGACATTCGGAGCAGCAACGGAAAATTCCTTAATTGTACGATCGTATATATCAACAATTCTAATATTGATACTTCTTTTTTCAAATATGTTTTGACGCTCTATAATAAAATAATTTACAGCAGGATTCGGATAGACCTTAAATGATAATTCATCATTTATTTTCGGCATATCGCCGGTAATATTCTGTTTTAGTTTTGCAATAAATATATCCCAACTCCCCCTCGATGTTATGGAAGTATCTCCGAAGGTAGTGGTTTCTCCGAGTCCCCCGGTAAAAAGTACATCATCAGAGTCATTTACTTTCAACGAATAGGTAACAACCGAATAATCTGAAGTTGCATTTTTTGCCCAGATAAAATCTCCATTGTTATTAAATTTTGCCACAAAAATATCACTCTGATATTGTACATGATACAGACTATCGCCAATCGTAATTTCAGGCGATTGATATTCTCCAAGAAGGTATATATTGTTTTCAGAATCAAAATCAACCGATCTCCCCAAATCATAATAAGTTCCCCCATAACCATTCGCCCATAAAATATTCCCGCTTGTATCACATTTGGCCACCAATATATCAGAATAACCATTTGAGGTTAAGGCAGTACTTCCGAGTTGCACATTTGTACTAAATATACCACATACATATATACTACTATTATTATCATATTTCATAGATACTATTTGGTCAACCCAATTCCCTCCATATTTTTTTACCCATAAGATATTACCTTGCCCGGAATATTTTGCTATAAAAATATCATCGCTACCGGATGATGTCATAGAAATTCCATTAAAATTCGCTATATTCTTGAAGCTACCCGCAACGTATATGTTATTAAAATTATCAATTGTAAGCGTAATAACTGACACGTACGTCCCTGCCGTTTTTATCCATTGTAATTCTCCTGAACTGTTATATTTAGCTAAAAACATATTTATCTCCCCGGTAGCAATAATCGTATCGCTATCAAAGTAGGCAGTATCCTGAAACCAGCCTGCCAAATAAATATTATTTGATTGATCCGTTCCTACGGCCTTTGGGATATCTCCAAGCTTACCTCCCCCTGTTTCTGTCCATAACAGATTTCCGTCATTATCATATTTGGCAAGGAATACATCATATCCGTCAGTCGAAAAGGATATGATAGTATCATTCTCGAACATTACGGTATCAACAAATTTTCCGGCGATATATATATTGTTTTCATCATCCAACGCTATTGTCTTGCCTTCATCCCACCAGTCCCCCCCGGCCTGCCTAATCCATAGAAGACCGCCAAGGCTGTCGAATTTTGCAAGATAAATATCACACGACCCGTTTGAAAATAAAGTATCATTATCAAAATATGCCGTATCTGAAGCAATATAACCTGTAAGATAAATATTTCTTGTATTATCGGTAGTAATAGCATAGCCCATGTCCCAGGCAAAACCGCCGAAGCTTTTCACCCATTCGTACTCTACTTGTTGAGCTACGCATAGATTAATAGTAATGCAGAACAGAATAATAAATTTTACTTTGTTGATAATTCTGACCATAACTGAATAAAACATATTGTAACTATTCACTCCCAAATATAACCAATGATTCGGGAAAAGCAAAAAAAAATCAGAATATTTGTATCCTTTCAAAAATCAAGGGTAATTTAATAGATTCCTCACTTCGTTCGGAATGACAATGTCACAGGCACATTAGATAGAAGATGAGTTTGCGGGCGAAGCCCGCAAACTCATCTTCTCTCTATGCTCAAAATACTTATGTTAAAGAAAAGCAGAAACCATA
Source organism: Bacteroidia bacterium (assembly GCA_016209245.1). Lineage (GTDB taxonomy): Bacteria > Bacteroidota > Bacteroidia > Bacteroidales > BM523 > JACQWN01. Next base: position 8,718 of record JACQWN010000032.1, on the reverse strand, counting down.
AATTAAACAGTTCCTGCTCTTTCTTTTATTTGGTCAATCATTATTTGGATATAACAAACTTCTTTATATCCAGTTTTTTATCGCCGTTATATAAACGGCAATAATAAACACCCTGCTCTATATCTGAAGTCTCGATGTTCAATTTTACATTTGTACCATTGACAATGCTCTGTTTTATTGTCCGGCCAAGTACATCAACGATTTCAAACCTGATATTTTCAAATTCTTCGGTACTTTGGTATTCGACAGTAAAATATTTATTTGCTGGATTGGGATACACTTCAAATATTTCATTACCGGTATTTCCGGGAAAAATTTCTTCGGCAACAATATTAAAGCTCTTGGGAATAAAATTTTCATCAGGATATAAAACAACAATATCCTCTTCACCACCTTCAATTATATTCAGGATATTCCTGGCTATTACTCCTGTACGATACGTTTGATCTTGGGCAAGCTGCTTTATTATTTGCTTTTGCTGCTCAGACATTCTGAAATAAGGAAGGTTTTGTTCCATCAATTCAATTTGAACTGTACATAACAAGACGAGCTTTGTATAATATTCGTATTGGATTTTATCTAATTTATAGACTACAGGCAGGCTATTAAGCAACTCGCGGGCTTCGGCCGGTTTTCTTACAGAAAGATAATATGAGAGCAGCTTGCATGCGCTTTCAAAAGTATTTTCATGCTCAAGGATATTGACAAGCATGATTTGGGAAGACGGCGATTCATCGTCTATGAAATACCGTATGGCTTCGTTGAGGTACCATTCTCTTTCAAGTTTCTTAGTGGCAATTTTACTTTCAAGAGTCTCTTTGGGAGAAATTATTTCTTTTCCATCCCTGATTTCCGCCAGCATGGATTCCGGCAGCGGATTTATTCTTTCGTCGAGCTTTTTCCAGACCCTGTCTGATTTTGCCGAATGCGGATTGGCGACTAACACTTCTTTAACCTGCATTTCGTTGAAAGTCGTCTCCTTTTCAACGGTCTTTTCCATTACATCTTCAGATACATAAGGCGATATATTCAAAAGTTCATTTTTTATCTGAACCGCTTCCACAGGCATGCTTATCTCGATTTCTTCTACAAGCTCTTCGGTCTTTCCCCCGTCAATCTTTTGTTCATACTGGGTTATCAATTTATTTACACTGCTTTTGGTTGCATTTATCTTTCCAATGAGCTGACCGGGCTTTATCAAACCAGAACTTATTTTTGATGGACAAGTCTCTTCAGTCGTATTGGTCATATTAGGAAATACTTTATTAATAGTATAGCATTGAGGAGTTTCTGGAGTATTATCCAAATGATAATAAGTGAAATTTGAAGCTTCATTATGCAGATCATTATCAGTATTTGCACAAGTATGGCTAAATGTATTTCGTGCCGGATAATATGAAGAACCTTGTACCGGCGCGATACCGCTTATTTCCGTACCATATTGCAAGGCGCTGATATCAAAGTGGTTATTTGCATTGCTGTTACATTTGAATTGTAGCCCGTCGTAAGTAGCGCCTCTGTTCGCACCAATCGAAGTGATTGAATAAGGCAGATAGGCTAGTTGGTTTTTATAAATTTCGTTCGGATTAATGCCTGAATTCCTGACTACTACTCCTGTAACATCATAAGACATAAGCTCCGTTGAAAAGTAGTTTTCTTCAACCTGGTAGCCGGTGCAGCCATACAGATAAAGCCCCACCGCATCATTTTTACTTTCAACAATAAAAATATTTTTAGTCACAGACGGATTTTCGACTGCATTCAAAAGACATCCGATATAGTCATTTACAAATATCGCATCTTTAATTATCACTGTTTTTAGGCCATACGTATTATTTGCTAATATTCCCCTATATAAATTTATAAAAGTATTCGCTACCATATCCGCTTCCGGGCATGGCTCGCCAGGCAGTAAATTTGAGAATTATTACCTGTAATAATGATTCCTTCTACATCCATTAAATAAATAAAACTAATTACTCTATTGTCATCAGAACCTTCCGAAATAAAATTACATAAAGCTACATAACTGAGATTTTTAACAATACTGCCTGGTTGTGCCGGGAAAAAATTATGATACTTCATTAGACGAATTCCCCAAGCATTATTTCTGAATGTACTGCTTCGGGCCTGAATAATACCTCCGTAATAATTGTCATCCAAATTATCATCGGTGAGATACTTTCCTGCTATGGCTGCAATTACAGCATATTCAATTACCGAATTATTCGAAACATAAAGATAACCTTGCGTTCCTGATGTGTACTGGCTTTCGGTGGTAGTTCCCCATACTTCGATACCGTGCCATTTTGCTATAGCACAATATGACGTAAAAGTAGTATTATCAAGAGTAAGTTTTGCTCCTCTTTCTATTATTACTTTTGCATCTGGACCAAATTCAAAACGCATATCCTTTATCGTAAGATAAGTTCCTGATTGAATAGTAAGTGCGTTTTGAATATAAACTGTTTCCGAATTATTAAACGGATTATTCCCCGGTTTCCAGGTAGCCGATGCTACAGCGGTATAATTGATATAATCATAATGGTATTGAGTAACTCCATAAACGCCTACTGCATTCCATGCTGCAATAGTCTGCTCGACCTCATCAGAACAAGGTCCATAAATATCCATAGCTGCTTCGATCGCCCAATAACGGGAATCATAATAATTTGCGGCTGGAAAAAGATAAACAGTAAGGGCTCTGTAGGCGATTGCTGCGGCTTTATCAATTCCAATTCCTGTAATAGAATAATCGTCTCCGTTATCATTAGTTCCTGTTCCGCCTTCACTTAGTAAATAAAACCAATAGTTTTGTACACCGCTATTTGTATGTACACCGCCATAATCATCGGAACCTGAATACCAATATGTCCCTGCATAAGTATCCGGGTTATTGAATTCATTAGGATTAGCCATATTTCTAATACCAAGTCCATTAGAAGTAATATCTTCACCAAGACGCCAGTTGCCGGTTTTTGCATAAAATTCTATAGCATTACCAAAAATATCACAAAAAGATTCATTTAATGCACCTGATGAGTATGAGTAATTTAAATTAGCTGTAAATGAAATGAGTCCATGAGTGATTTCATGTCCTACTACATCAATTGAGATCAAGGGAGTAAAATTTATACCATCTCCATCACCATATGTCATCCACTGTCCATTCCAAAAAGCATTATTATAATTGATTTGGTAATGTACATAATTTATAAGTAAGTATCCACTATTATCTATACTATTTCTGCCATGTTGATAATAATAATAATCATATGTCATCTCAGTACCCCAATGTGCATCTGTAGCAACTTCATCTTGCTGTGCATTTATATTATTCCAATAATTGTCATTATCTGTAAAATCAACTGCATTTCCATAACTTGTTCCCATGTTCATATCGTAAGTTCTAATCCCATTTCCTCTTCCTGCCTCTCTCAGACGATATGCGGTTCCTGTGAATCAGTTGTAATAGTTTGCGTTCCGCTATATTTTGTTATAGCAGTACCCTGTACATCATTACTATGAATCCGATTCATTACTAAAATTACATCTCCATTGATAGCATCAACATAAACATGATTCCTACTCATTGGTTGTTGAGCATAAATATCAAATTTATATGCAAGCAGAAAATTTCGTGGTATCAAATCTAAATTTTCTCCTTCACGAGAAATAACTAATTCGGCTTGGGGATAGTAGGTAGCGCTATTATCATTCTTAAACTCTTTAAGCAATTGTTCCTCGTTCACATCTTCCCACATATAAACAGTTGCATTAATAAAACTCAAGGCAATATTTAAAGCTTCATTTTCAGATATTAAAGGATTAATATTTAGATTTAAACCACGTATTATTTTACCATTTGCTTTTTCAACATAGCCATCCATAACATGTACAATATATTCTGCCCACTCAACATTAATTCCTTTGTATTTTTGTTGATAACGATAATGCGTATATCCTAACTGGTCGGTTTCGGTTCGTTTAAGAAACATCTCATCATTGTTGTCTAATCCAAATGCAGTTTTATAAGCTGTAAAGAGATTATTTGGTTCGATATTAATGCCATTTTTTAAGTAAACGCATTTCTGCGTACTCAACGGTTTTGCAATTGCAATCATGTCAGGATTCCAAAATGTTGTGTCAATTTGAGTTATTACATTTTTTGTCACTGTTACATAACATAGCGTCAAAATAACTAATGAAAGTTTGATTAATTTTTTCATAACTTTTAATTTTAAGGTTAGGTAACTATTTACCTGCAAATATAACCAATGATTCTAGAAAAACAAAAAAATAAAAATATTTTTATCAACAGAGACAAGCGTTCTGAACGGTAAAAAGAAACTGAAATATGCTGTCAATTCATCTGAAAATAATCTGTTCTCTATCAGGCCCGACTGAAATGATAGATATTGGTACATTTAGCTCGTTCTGAATAAATTCGAGATACTTTAAAAGCCCTGTGGGCAAGTCTTTGAAATTTTTAACATTATTGATTGCGGTTTTCCAACCTTTAAATTCTTTGTAAACCGGTTTAATACTGGCGAAATCGAAAGGGACGCGAATGGAAGCGCCTTGGTCGGTTTCATAAGCGACTGCGGCTTTGATAGTGTCGAATTGGTTAAGGACATCAATTTTTGTAATACAAAGGCGTGTTACGCCGTTTAACATAATGGCATATTTCAGTGCCGGCAGGTCAATCCATCCGCAGCGCCGTGGACGGCCTGTAGTAGCGCCGTATTCGTTTCCAAGTTTTCTTAATGCATCACCGGTTTGATCCTGAAGCTCGGTGAAGAAAGGCCCGCTGCCAACCCGTGTGCAATAAGCTTTAAAAATACCTATTACTTCTCCGATTCGCGATGGCGGAATACCAAGCCCTTTACATGCGCCTGCAGTAATTGTCGTGGAAGATGTAACAAAAGGATATGTGCCAAAATCCATGTCGAGCATTGTTCCCTGAGCGCCTTCAGCAAGAAGTTTTTTACCGGTACTAATTTGTTCGTTAATAAAATATTCGCTGTCAATAAATTGAAGATCTTTCATTAATTGAACAGCCCCGAACCATTGTTTTTCCGATTCTTTAAGATTAATTACGGTTTCTGTTTCACCTAATGTTTTAATATGTAAATCTTTCAGATTATTATATTTATTTTTAAAATCCGCACTATGAATATCTCCGGCTCTTATACCGTTTCTACCTGTTTTGTCTGTATAAGAAGGCCCGATACCTTTAAGTGTTGAGCCGATTTTGGCATTACCTTTTTGTGACTCAAAAGCTGCGTCTAACGCTTTATGAGTGGATAGTATCAGATGAGCCCTCTTAGAAATATACAGTCGGCTGACAATGTCCGGCTTGAGCTTGGATAAATTATCAATTTCCATCATCAGAACAACCGGGTCAATTACAACACCATTCCCGATAATATTGATAACATTATCACGAAAAATACCGGAAGGAATCGTATGCAAAACAAATTTATTCTGATTAAATTCGATAGTATGCCCGGCATTCGGACCACCCTGAAACCGTGCAATAATATTATAATCTGAACTAATTGCGTCTGCTATTTTTCCCTTCCCTTCGTCGCCCCATTGTAAGCCAATTAAAACATCTGCTTTCATAATAATTGATTTAAATTTTTATTATTACTATTTAGTGTCTGTCTGTAATGTCAATACACAAATAAATATATCGACACGAATTACACGAATTTACAGGAAAAAAATATTTTTAATTCGTGCAATTCGTGTCATATTCAGAGTTTATGGACAGACACTAATTAAACAATTTTCACAAATTCCATAGAAATAAATTGAACGATGAGTCATGGTAAAATTCATCATCCTTGCTATTTTTTCTTCTGTCTTTTGTATCTCCGGTTCATTAAATTCTATAACGGCACCGCAAGATGTGCAAATAAGATGGTCATGCCTGGCACATTCAAATATTTTTTCATAACAGGTGATATTATTTCTAAATTGATGCTTAATAATAAGATTGCTCTCTAAAAGTAAATCAATAGTATTATATAAAGTCGCCCTGCTAACTGTATAGTTTTTATCTTTCATTGAAAGATATAATGATTTGATATTAAAATGGCCTTGAAAAGAAAAAATTTCGTCTAAAATAGCAAAACGTTCAGGAGTTTTTCTATGTCCTTTTTTATCAAGATATTGAGTAAAAATATATTTTAAGTTTTCTCTGCTATTTTCTTGGTTCATAGATAATTTGTTACAATTAAGGTCTATGTGTTACATTGAGCCTGTCGAAATGTTATTTCATACGGATTATCCCACCGAAGTACGAATCTTTTACGAACCTACGAATTACGAACATTTCGTACTTCGTAAATTCGTATTTTGTTCGTACTTCGATGGGGTAATAATACCTATACATAAATAGTTACGATAATTTAATAATTTATTCTTCAATGTTTTCATCACGCCATACTGTCTTGATACCGTTGATTTTTTTCAGGTCGCTGATAAGATTATCAAGCCCCGATGTGTCGTGAATATATAAATCAATAAATCCCTCAAAAATTCCATCATATGCATTAAAATAAATCGTTTTAATATTAACATAAAGTTCTTTTGAGATGAGTGTAGTAATATTATTAACCAATCCTAGCTCATCAATTCCGTTTAATCTTATTCTTGCAAGAAAAGAAAGCAATTTCTGGCTTTTCCATTCAACAGAAATTACTTTATCGCCAAAATTCGACATTATTTTTATTGCTTCATTACAAGTTGTTTTATGGATATCAATATGTTCATCATCTTTAAGATAACCCATAATAGTATCGCCGGGGATTGGATTGCAGCATTTCGATATGGTAAAATTTGTATCAATAGCATCATCTTTGAGAACTAATGTTTTTTTTGTGTCAATTTTAATCGCTTTGTTTTCAACATGGCTTGGCTCTTTCTTTTTCTGAATGCTCCTTGATAATTGTAATTGCCAATATCTTATCCATTTATTTTTTTGCCGTTTCTCAATGATTTCTTTCAGATTATCAAGCTTAATTATTCCGTTACCTATTTTTTCATGAAGCTCATCTTTAGTACTAATAGAATATTTTAAAAATAGCTTCCTGTAAATAGTTGCATCAAGGTTGATTTCCATGTCTGCAAGTTTATTTTCGAGCATCGTCTTTCCCAATGTAATAAACACTTTTTTTTCCGCTTTAAAAGCTTCTTTAATTTTGGATATTGCTTTAGCTGAAGTGGCATGATTAAGCCATTCACGCTGCGGCTTTTGCTTATCTGAAGTAAGTATCTCAACCTGGTCGCCGCTTTGGAGTATATGGCTTAAAGCTACAAGCTTATAATTTACTTTTGCACCGATAGCGTGATTTCCTATTTCGGAGTGTATTTCATAAGCGAAATCAAGAGCGGTTGCCTTTTTGGGCAATCTGACCAATTTACCTTTCGGAGTAAAAACAAATATTTCGGCGGAATAAAGATTAAGCTTGAATTCATCAATAAATTCCAAAGCGTTGGATTCAGGATCTTCAAGCATTTTTTTTATTTTTTTTAACCATTCGTCCAATTGAGTTTCATCGCGTTTATCTCCTTTATATTTCCAATGTGCAGCATATCCTCTTTCCGCAACCATATCCATTCTTTCGGACCGTATCTGCACTTCTACCCATTTCCCTTCAGGACCCATGACTGTTACATGCAATGCTTCATATCCATTCGCTTTTGGCGTGCTTATCCAATCGCGTAAACGGTCGGGATTCGGCTGGTATATATCAGTAATTAAAGAGTATATCGCCCAACATTTATTTCTTTCGGTAAGACTATCAGTAATATTTTCATCATTTTCAAAAACAATACGGATGGCAAATAAATCAAATACTTCTTCAAAAGAAATATTTTTCGATTTCATTTTATTCCAGATAGAGTAAACCGATTTCGGCCGGCCCATGATATTGTAATTAAAATTCATCCGGTTTAGACGGTCAATAACAGGAAGAGAGAATTTGTTAATATACATTATTCTTTGTCGTTCGCTTTCTTTTAATTTTCTGCTGATTTCTTCATAAATCTCCGATTGTTCATATTTCAGACTAAGGTCTTCCAGCTCGGTTTTTATTAGATATAGTCCGAGCCGGTTGGCAAGAGGAGCATATAAAAATAATGTTTCACCTGCAATTCTGAGCTGTTTTTCCCTTGATAGCCATGACAGAGTTCTCATATTGTGCAACCGGTCGGCCAGTTTTATATATATAACCCTGACATCATCGGAAAGGGTAATCAGCATTTTTCTGAAATTCTCCGCCTGAAGGGATGAATCGGCATCGAAAATATGTGAAATTTTTGTAAGCCCGTCAATTATTGTAGCTATTTTTGCATCGAAAAGTTGTTCAATATCTTCGATGGTGAAATCAGTATCTTCAACAATATCATGCAATAATGCACAAACCACAGAAGTAGTTCCAAGCCCTATCTCTTCCGCAACAATTTTAGCAACCGAAATAGGATGAATGAAATACGGCTCGCCCGATTTCCTCTTCATATTTTTATGGGCTTCATTTGCAAAATCAAAAGCTTTTCTGATTAATTGCCTGTCCTCTTCTGTCTTGCATCTGGTACATAGGCGAATAATCTCACGATATTCCTTTTCGATTTCCTGTTTCTCTATAGTTGTCAGTCCGGGCATTATAATTTCCTATAATGAAAACATGTAATTCTTTTGGTTATTAT
>JACQWN010000031.1 GCA_016209245.1 Bacteroidia bacterium | reverse complement strand
CTTTCACCCTCTGGAAAAAAACACCCATCTTTTTGCTTTATTTCGACAAGCTCAATATACCATCTAAAAATTTATTTGTATTTTTGGAATTTTTATAGAGCTTTGAGATGGGTGCGCTCTGCTCATGCAGGGCGCACACATTGGGCTTATACCATTAAAACGGTATAAGCCCAGTTCCCGTTGGGTGCAACTGAGACAAGATATAACCAAAATTTAATAAAAATGAATAAAATAATTTTATGTTTTTTATGTTTTTTTAGCGTAAAAGCATTTAGCCAATGTGATTTATATCTAGATGCGTTTAAAAATGGATGTGATACATCCTGTACATTTTATTTGGAAGCTATTCCAAGTGGTGTTCAACCATATTCATTTCAGTGGAGTAATCAAAACTTTCCTGATACTTTCAGGTTGTATAATGTATGCCCTGGTATGTATTATTGTACTTTTACAGATAATAATGGTTGTACATCTTTTGATAGTATTTTTCTACCCACAGCACCAAGTTTTAACTTAAATCTCTCATATACCGAACCTTCCTGCCCTGGTTGTGCAGATGGGTATGCATCTGTCAATCCGGTGTTTGGGATTGTTCATACTGCATGATTTCAGATACATTCGAATTATGTCCTAACTCGACAGAAAGTAACAAATTTGATTTTGATGATGTAAAAATCATTAAATCAAATGATTATTTATTCATTGAATCAAATAAAGAAATAATTAATATATCTATAACTAATTCATTAGGTCAAATTTTATTTAACAAGTATATAACTGATAGATTAACTCCAATTGACTTAAAACTCATTACATCTGATGTTATTTTCATCAGTATTTACTTAAAAGATGAAAGAATAATATTTAGAAAATTCATTATGGAATAAATTCTACATATTTGTAATCCGTATTAAGAAAAAAAAACATAAAATAATATCAGCAGCACCCAACATCAAGTAAGTGTAATGCGCACATACACAGACATATAGATTAGATTATGTTGAAGTTTGGAAATATTTTATTAAGTTTGTCGGAGAGTGCGCACTACACTTACTCGTTGGCGTTATGGTTTAATCTTCAATTTATTACGAATCTCCTTTGGAAGCGATTCTTTATGAATCATAATTGCAATTGTGTTCAACCGGAAATACGACTCCGACATATATAATTTCCCATTAAACTGTTCGTTTTTTACACCCCAGGAATTTTTGATTATATAATATTTTTCCCCAGCTTCATCGTTGGCTGTTCCGACAATATGCATTAAATGATCGTCAGTCGTCGTTTGATTATCAAACACATCCTGCCTGTCTTTTTGAACTATTGATTTTTCACGCTCTTTACCGTTCACTAAATTGTAAACCCATTCCTTATTTATTACTGCAACATTTTTTTCTGGAATTACTGCAACTCCTAATTCCTGTGAAAAACCGCTATCGCTGATATCTCCATCCCAGCATACAGTATAGCCGTTAGCTATTGCATTATCAACTATCACAATTAATTCGTCAATCGGAACATTGTAATATAAATTATGCGACCAATTATCCGGTATCTCGAGGTCAATTATTGTATAAAAAGAGTAATTCAGATAAGATGTGATTTCTATATAATCTTCCGTATTTATTTTCAGCCCTTCCTTAAATGTGATAGGTGTGAAAGATTTGTTTCCAAAAGTGAAATTATTTTGTATTTCCCCGAGATACACATCTAAAACAGAGCTAAATGCCTCCTTCCAAAATGGAGTAATTTTCCCACCCTTTTTTTCGACTATTGTTTTCAGCATTGCCTGAAGCACGGCATCCATCTCGTTTTGATTATACTGGTCATCATAATTGCTCTTTATCGGATATATATTTTCAGGAACTATACCATATCTGTTAATGACATTAATAACATCGTGAGCTTGTCCGCCAGGGCCAAAAACCGCTTTGCCCTGTAATCTGACATATTTTTCTGCCTTGTCGGGATAGGTCATCCTTACAATGAACATTTCAGACAGATTATATTCTTGATTCTGTAACCGGAGCAGTTCCGATTCAAAAAACGAAACAGTTGCAAAGCTCCAGCATGTATTTGTGCCGTATTGGTTTTTTACCGGAGTTGAAGCAAGCTCTTTTACAGGAATAAATTTATAAGAAAATTGTTCTATCAAATTTATCGCATTTTGTGCTGTCAGCGCCTTGGATAAAATCAGGCAACTTATTAAGATTGAGAGAATTTTGCATCGCAAGTTTCTCTTAATAATATTAAATAAAATTTTCATTATAGTAATAATTATACTAAATGGTTTAATGGTTTAATGGTTTAATGGTTTAATGGTTTAATGGTTAATTAGTGTCTGTCCATAATGTCCAAATTTGCCACGAATTGCACGAATTAAAATTAATTTTTTCGTGTTAATTCGTGTAATTCGTGGCTATGTATTTCTTTGTTTGCTGACTTTACGGACAGACACTAATTAGCAATTTAGCAATTTAACAATTTAACAATTTAGTCATATAGCAATTTAACAATTTAGCCATATAGCAATTTAACAATTTAGCCATATAGCAATTTAACAATATAGCAATTTAACAATATAGCAATTTAACAATATAGCCATATAGCAATTTAACAATTTAGCAATTTAACAATTTAGCAATTTAACAATTTAGCAATTTAACAATTTAGCAATTTAACAATTTAGCAATTTAGCAATTTAGCAATTTAGCAATTTAACAATTTAGCAATTTAGCAATTTAGCAATGAATATTTTAAAAAGTGGACTCATTTATTATTATTTTGAAAAGTTTGAAATTTAGTTACCCCGGCCGATACAATAAATTTCATTACCTCGGCAGGAGAAGCATTTATGGGTTTTACATTTTCTGCAGGAACTATATAATGTTCCCCGGAAAAAGCATAAGAATGAGGAAAATACACTACAACTTTTTTCCCCTCAACTCCGATGTATGAAATATCGCTTTGAGTTAAAAATCCGACTTTTTCGAGGTTTGAAATATTATTTACCTTGACAAGCACAGGTTGGTTAAATTTTTTTTCCTTTCCGACAAAAGCTGATAATAAATCTTTTACGGCGGAATATATAAGTTTAATTAAAGGCGCCTTTTGCATTAATCTGCTAAAAAAAGATACAAGCGGTTGCGTAATAAAATATTTACCCAGGTACCCGATTATTGTAATTATTAAAAATAAAATTATAAATCCTAGCCCCGGAATCTCAAAAGGAAGTATTCTATTAATATATATCTGTAAAATATTATCAACTAAAATAAAGATTTTAATTAAAATCATTATTGTAATACCAATAGGGACCGTATATAACAATCCCTCCAGAAAATAACCGAATATTTTTTTCATAGTTTATTGATTTATTACTTATTATTAAATAGTCCGTGCAATAAAATCTTCAAATAATCAGTGCAATCTGTGGCGATTACACCAGCGGATAAAATGCATCCTCTATGTGTTCAATTTCAAAATTTGTCTCGCTAAAGATAATTGAAATAATATCAAATCTTGCTTCTTTATTTATATCATTTTTTTTTATATAAGCATCAGCGGCTTTAATGATTGACTTTTGCTTCTTTTTTTTAACGGCTTCCCATGGATGCTCAAAGTAATCACTTGTACGGCACTTAACTTCAACGAAAATGATTTTATCATCTTTCATTGCGATGAGGTCAATCTCGTTTTTATAATATCGCCAGTTCTTTTCAAGAATAGTATATCTCTTTTCCGACAAATATTCTTGGGCAATTTCTTCACCTTTTCTACCTAATTCATAATGGTTTATCATTTTTATTTAAATTTTTTTAAAAATTTTGGTAACAAAAATACATACATTCACGTATATAAAGTAGAAATTTACATAAAAAAAATCAATATTCATCAAAAAAATGAAATGGCATCAGGGTAAAAAAGCATGGATATTGTTTTTTATACTACCTGTTTTTAATATCTATTCTCAACCACAGAGAGAAGAAGCGGCTCAACAGGCAATAAAAAACAAACCGTTTGAGGGCAGCATTTACTTTGTTCAGGAAACTCTGACAGATACTTCGTATTATACTTACTATGTAAAAGGGCGCAAAGTAAGATTAGACATCCACTCCGATTGTAATAATTGTGAAGAATTTGAGAACCGTCTTTTGTTTGATCTTGATGCAGGAACCATAACCGCACTTCAGCCAAGAAGAAAATTATATATGAATATTACTGTCAGGCCTTATATTAGTGTTCCTGATAATAATTATGAGATAAATCAGACAAAAAATTATAAGATGATTCTTGGATATAAGTGTTATCAATGGAGAGTGAAAAATAAATCGCAAAATACCGAAATCGCCTATTGGGTTGCTAATGATAATTTCAATTTTTTCCATGACTTTCTTAAATTATGGAACCGGGCCGAAAAACATGCTGTTTACTATTTAAAAATTCCTGAAAGCGATGGTTATTTCCCTTTATTATCTGAAGAACGCAGCACTCTCCGTGAGAAAAAAATGCGTTTAAATGTAATCAGAATAAATAAAACGGAGCTGGACAAAAAAATGTTTGAAATTCCGCTTGATTACCATCCTTACGACCGCTAAAATAAAAAAGTAGAGACGTTGCGGAATGTAGAGACGTTGCATGCAACGTCTCTACATTCCGTAACGTCTCTACTTTTGCTCTAAAATACATTTTTGCTTTTCAACTATCAAAAAAGTCCTCATTCCCAATATAAATGACAGATTAGTATCACAATGACCGGCTGGAAAGCCAAAACAGACAGGGTATTTATATTCTTTGACTATATCTGCAATAATTTGCTCTGCATTTTTTCCAAAAGGGGTTTCATTATCTTTCATATCTGTCATTCCTCCTATAATCAAGCCATTCAAATGATCGAGCTTGCCACCGGTTTTTAAATTCATCATCATCCGGTCGAGATGATAAAGATATTCGCCTGTATCTTCAATAAACAATATTTTGTCTTTTGTATCCGGAAAATACTTTGTGCCGTTTAAGCTATACAACAGTGAAAGATTTCCTCCAATAATTATTCCTTGGGCATAACCTGTACGATTTAAAGGATGAGGTTGAATTTCATAATAAGCCGTTTGCCCTGTTAATATCCGGTGAAGACTTTCAATGCTTGTATTTATTGTTAAATCTTTGGGGAAATTTTTCGGCATTGTACCATGTATGCTCAAACAGCCGGTATATTTATTCAGATAAGTATGTAAAACGGTTATATCGCTATAACCGATTATCCATTTCGGAGCTTTCCGGAATTTTTTGAAGTCAAGCGATTCAATTATTCTGATTGTACCATACCCTCCTCTGCTGCAAAGAATAGCTTTGATAGAAGCATCATCCAGCATTTGCTGCATATCGGCAGCGCGTTGTGAATCGGTTCCTGCAAATTGAAAATATGATGAATGCACATTTTTACCAAGAAAAACTTCGTAACCTAATTTTTCTAATAAAATTTTTGCATTCGTTATATAAGAGGGTTCAGTTTTTCCAGCAGGCGATACAATGGCAATTTTATCACCCTTTTTTAAAAAAGGAGGTATTAACAAA
>JACQWN010000030.1 GCA_016209245.1 Bacteroidia bacterium | reverse complement strand
TCGGTGCCATTAGGCGCCGTGACAGCAATATCTGTATTTTTTACAAGAGTAAATGCCGCATCGCTTGAATCTTTATAAGCGGAATTATTATAATCGTAAACCTTGATATAGCAATCAGAGGAATTGACGCTTGGTACCGGATTCCATGTATAGCTTGTGCTGGTTGTATTGCTTATTAAAGTTGTCCATGAAGAACCGCCGTTTGTTGTATATTTTACAGTATAATAACCGGAAGTACCTGCTGAAGTCCATGTAACGGATTTGGAAGAGCAACCTTTCCAGCTTTCTCCGCCGATTGGTGCGGTAACAATTATATAAGGCATAGCAATAGTGAAATTAACATTGCTCATATCAGTAATTGCAGGATTATCATAAGCCGTTATTTTAATCAGGCATTGTGCCGATGGTGCATTAGGAACATTCCAGGAATAAGTACCATCATTTTCAGTCGGATTGATAATAGTAGTCCATATTGAACCATTATTTACAGAATATTCAATTATAACATAACTTGAAGTAACATACTGGGTTGACCATGTGATATTATAGTTATTTCCGATATACCAGGTAACGGCAGTATTTGGGCTTGTAACAGTCAAAACAGGCGTAGGTGGTGGTATAGTGAATGTTGAATTGCTTAAATCGTATTTACAGGTGTTGGAATAATCTTCAACCTTAATCAAGCAATTAGCTGACGGGTTATTAGGAATTGTCCAGTTATATGTTTTTACAGAAGTATTAGTTGTCAGTGTATTCCATGTAGAACCGTTGTTTACGGAATAATAAACATTAAAATTGGTTGATGTTGACGTCCAGTTAATAGTTTGCGATGAAGCTACAGCCCATGTTTCTCCGCCGTTCGGATTAGTAATGATAATGTCGCTATTCAGATTCAGGTTAAAAACAGCATCGCTTGAATCGGCTATCGCTTGATTATTATAATCATATATTTTTACAAGGCAGTTTGCAGATGAAACATTTGGTAATACGCTCCAGTTGTAGCTGCTGCCGGTTGTGGAAGAAACAATATTGCTCCATGAAGAACCATTATTTACAGAATATTTTAATGTAAAAGTGCCTGAAACACCCGCAGAATTCCATGTTATAGTTTTTGAATAGCAACCTGTGAGGTTTTCGCCGCCATTAGGAGCTGTAAGAGTTATATATGGATTGGCTATTGTAAAAGTTACATCGCTTACATCATAAGTTGAAGGATTATTATATTCGCTTATTCTTACTTTGCATTGAGTTGACGGAGTATTTGGGACTGTCCATGAATAAGTGCCATCATTTTCTGTAACACTTGCAATTGTATTCCATGTTGAGCCATTGTTTGTTGAATACTCAATTACAACGAAGCTGGATGTAAGGTATCCACTGTTCCATGTAATATTAGTGGAATTTCCTGAATAAAGCGTTACACCGGTATTCGGTGCAGTTACAGTAATATAAGGAGTAGGTGGAATAATTGTAAAAACTGAATCGCTAATATCATAAATACAAGTATTATTATAATCAACAATTTTTATCAGGCATGTAGCCGATGGACTGTTAGGTACTGTCCATGCATAAGGTTTAGTAGTAGTGTTTGAAGTAATAGTGGTCCAAGTACTGCCATTATTAATAGAATAATAAATAGCCCAGCGGGTAGATGTCGGAGCAGTAGCCCATGTAATATTATGTGAGGAATTACCCTGCCAGCTTTCACCGCCATTCGGGGAAGTAATGACAATATCGGTGTTAATTACTATAGTGAATTTTGCATTGCTGATATCAGTCGCCGAAGGATTGCCTGAATCTGTTACTCTTACAAAACAAACCGTAGAAGGCGTATTTGGAATAGTCCAGTTATACTGACCGGTTGTAATATATAATCCACTTGTCACTGAAACCCAGGTTGCACAACTGTCGGTAGAATAGTCAATAGAATAATTATTTGATACCCCTGAAGAATTCCATGTTATATAATGCGATGAACATGTAGCCCATACTTCGCCTCCATTAGGCGAAGTAATAGTAATTGAAGGCGCGGCTATAATAAAGAGACTGTTACTGACATCATAAGTCGAGGGATTTCCTAAATCGGTAATTTTTACCAGACACTGTGTTGAAGGTGTATTCGGAACTGTCCATGAGTAAGAACCGTCATTTTCAGTATTTGTAGCAACAGGAATCCATGTGCTTCCGTTATTTGTTGAATAATCTATTTTCAGCGTGTTTGAAGTGACATACTGGCTGGTCCATGTGATTGTTTGAGAACTTCCTACGTACCAGGTAGTTGAAGTATTGGGATTTGTAACTGTAATCACAGGAGTAGGCGGGGCAATAGTAAAAAGATTGTCGCTTACGTCAACGATACATGAAGTATTGTAGTAGTCCAAAATTTTAACCAGGCATGAAGAAGAAGGGTTATTTGGAACTGTCCAGCTATATTGACTGCTTGTAATATAGCTGTTGGTCGCTATATCTGTCCATGAAGAACCGGCATTAACAGAATATTTAATATCATAGTAATTCGATGTGCCGGTTGCAACCCATGTGATGGTTTTGGTGGTGCCTGCTTGCCAGCTTTCACTGCCATTGGGCGAAGTGACAATTAATGGCGCCGTAATTGAAAAAATCGCATTACTAATATCATAAGTAGCAGGTTCACTCGAGTCCATCACCCTGACAAGGCATAAAGTTGATGAAGTGTTTGGAACAGTCCATTCATACTGCCCGTTAGTAATGTACAGACCGCTGGTTAATGAAATCCAGGTAGCGCCACTGTCTGTAGAATAGTCAATAGAGTAATTGTTCGATACCCCTGACCATGTCCATGTTATAGTATGTGATGTACAACCTGCCCATACTTCAGTGCCGTTGGGCGATGTAACTGTTATAGTCCCTGCATTTACAAAAAGTGCAAGGAATAAAAAGCCGGTAATAAAATTAATAGTTTTCATATTTTATAGATTTAAATTTTTAGTAACTATTTAGGTATAAACGTAATTATTTCACCGAAGTACGAAAAAAAATACGAATTTACGAATTACGAAAGGGTTAGTGGTTGACAAATTCGTAATTCGTAAGTTCGTAATAAATTCGTACTTCGTTGGGATAATATATGTATGAAATAACATTGACCTAAATAGTTGCATTAATTACTTGAATTTAGGATTCATAATCTACAAAAGTAATATAATATTCTGATAATTAAAATACCTGTTTCTTTGTAATTAATATACCTGAAAGCAGGTATGTCACGGGGTGACTCGGAGTCAAATCAGCAAGCTTTAAAGCAATATTTATCCGGGGTTTTTTATCATAATATCTTGAATAACATTCTATTGCCGAATAAATATCACTGATATTCTCGTAATATTGTGCTGCTTCTTTCAGCTCTTTTGGGGAAAGTTTATGAATATTTTTTATTGGCTGGCGATAGATATATTCAGATGATAAGCATATAAAATTTATCAGGATTATTATTTTAATTCGACTTATCGCTATTTAATTTTAACATAAAACACCGATTTTTCATCGGTCGAGCCAATTACTCTGAACTCGGTCCTTCTGTTTAATGTCCGTCCATCAGGATTATCGGTTCCATCGGCAAATTCATTCGGGGCTATAGGATGGCCTTCGCCATAACCTTTTGCTATAAGCCGTTTTTTATCAATATCTTGTCTTATTAAATAACTCACCACGCTTTCAGCTCTTTTTTGCGAAAGCTTATCATTGTAATCCTCGTCGCCCTTACTGTCGGTGTGAGCGCTTATCTCTACAATAAGCTCCGGTAAATCGTTCAGAATAATAAGCAATGTCGTATCAATAGTTTCTTTAGCTTCATCGGTTAAATGCCATTTGTCATATTGGTAATATATGTTTTGTAAACGAATTGGCTTCATGGAAATCTTTTTAAGACCTATAGGTTTGCTGATTTGTCGCTTTGTTACATCTGCATTTCTTGTAGAATAATTGATTTTGGTAAGAAAATAGCCATCTTTTTTTGTAACCAGTTGATAGTCGCGGTTGTTTTCAAGCTCAAAATTGTATTGCCCTTTTTCATTGGTTGTATCGGTTGAAATTATTACCGGCTCGGCAAATTCTTTTGTAATAAGATTTAAAGTAACAACTGCTTCCTGAAGCAAATGTTTTTTAATATAATCAATAGATGAAGTAACGTTTTCCGGTAATGAATCGCCCTCTATCCCATAAACCCGTCCTGAAAGATTAAGAATTACTTTATCTTTATAAATTACACTGTAAATGTCGTCGCAGCATGTCGGATTTTGCAAGGGTTTACCACCGGGACGGTTTGATGTAAAAAATCCATCTGTTTTGTTTTTTGAAATAATATAATATTGTTCATCAAAGCTGGTGTTGACCGGATAACCAATATTCGCAGGGGTAGTCCACTTGGATTGTTCGCCTATGGCTTCAAAAATATCCATGCCTCCTAAGCCGGGCCAACCATCAGAGCTGAAATAAATTTTATGTGATGAAAGATCATAAAAAGGTGTAATTTCATCGCCGGAAGTATTTAACCTGCTCGCATTCTGAGGCCGGCTATATATGTTACTCTGACGGTCATATATCGAATACCAAATATCATAACCTCCTTCCCCTCTTGGACGGTTCGAGGCAAAATATAAAATGTCCCTGCCTTTTTTGACATCAAGCCCGACAGTAGGTTGTGTACTAGAATATATTGGATCGTTAATAGTATTAACTTTTACCGGCTCTGAAAAAATATTATCTGAAACCTCGCTTACATAAATCTCACAACGGACTTTATTCTTCCAGTTGACCTTGCAACGGGAAAAATAAAATCTCATCCCGTCAGGCGAGAAAGCACCATTTCCGGTATTAAATTCCTCATTATTGATTATCCCCTCAAGCTCACTTTGATAGACCCATTTCCCTTCTTCATTTTTGGCAATATAAAATTTTCTTACCGGCTTCTTTTCTTCATCGTCGTAATATTTTAATTCATCTTCCCTTAAAGACGCATATATTAATGTGTTTTCATCTTTTAACAATGGCGAAAGCTCAATATGTCCTTTGTTAATTTCATCCGGTAAATGAGTAATAACTACATTCATTGAGTCGGCTTTTAATTTCTTAGCTTCTTGACATCCCAGAATTTCGGTATTGACCGCATCTCTAAGCTCTCTTCCCCTGTACCGGCTACTAAAGGCAATAAAATTGAGCAACGCCTGGTCATAATCCCCTAAAATTTTTTGCATCTTAGCATGATAAAAAAGGTATTCAATATACCGGGGATCGCTCACATAGCACCGAAGAAAATAATCACGGGC
>JACQWN010000029.1 GCA_016209245.1 Bacteroidia bacterium | reverse complement strand
GTGGCTATTCTTTTTTTGTGGATTGACTTTACAGACAGGCACTAATTAAAAAATTGAACATTATGAAAGATAAAAATGAATATATACTACTTGAAGATCTTGAGGTTTACCAATTAGCCAGAAAATTATCTTCTATAGGTTGGCAGATTTATGAGAGTTTATCATGGCAGGATAAAAAAATAATGGGCGACCAGTTTATTGAATCAATGAATATCAGCGTAGCGAATATCAATGAATATCAGTGTAGCGAATAACAATAGAAACTGATGAAACAGATAATAAATATTAATGTAAACGGTAATAATTACGAAGTAGCCGTAAATCCGGGGACTACGCTGCTTGACCTTCTCAGAGATGAACTGAAACTTACAGGGACTAAGAAAGGATGTGAGCTTGGCGATTGTGGCGCATGTACTGTAGTGCTCGATGGCAAAGCGGTAAATTCTTGCCTGATTCTCGCTCTTGAGGCCGATAACAAGAAAGTCGAAACAATAGAAGGGCTTTCAAAAATTGGCAAGCTTCATCCGATTCAACAGGCATTTGTTGAGAAAGGGGCCATCCAGTGTGGATACTGCACACCAGGAATGATAATGCGCACCAAAGCGTTTCTTAAGACCAACCCTGAACCATCAGAAGAAGAAATCAAAAATGCCTTAAGCGGAAACCTATGCCGATGCACCGGTTACACAAAAATTATTGAAGCTGTAAAAACGGCGAGTGATTATCTGAAAGGGATAATACCGCCTGAAATAAAATATATGCCGCAGAAATCAGCCGTAAACCTTTCAGTTGTCGGAAAACGGCTCCCTAAGCTTGATTCACCTGATAAGTCAACAGGCAGGGCATTATTTACCGATGATATTTCTCTTCCAAACATGCTCTTCGGCAAATTGCTGTTAAGCCCTGTCGCCCACGCAAATATCTTATCAATTGATACGAGCGAGGCATTGAAATTACCCGGTGTAAAAGTGATATTAACAGGCGCCGACGTCCCTGATGTTGCCTGGGGAACATCACCGGCGAGATATGATGAAAATATTCTGGCAAAGAAAAAAGTTAGATTTGTTGGAGATGTAGTTGCCGCTGTCGCCGCTGTTGACGAAGAAACATGTTATAACGGCTTGAAGCTAATCAAGGTTGATTATGAAGAGCTGCCGGCAGTTTTTGATGCTGAAGAAGCGATGAAAGACGGAGCATCACAGTTATTTGATGACAAATATGAAAATAATATCAATACCCGTGTGGACCATCATTTCGGTGATATTGAAAAAGGATTCGCTGAAGCAGATTATATAAAGGAAGAACGCTTTACCGGAAACAGAACATATCAGAACGCTATAGAGCCGCATTGCGCCATTGCCGAGTGGGACAGTCACGGAAGAGTTACTTTATATACATCTACCCAGGTAGTACATTATGTACACCATCAATTATCGCGCATATTGGGTATTCCGTCAGGCGATATCCGAGTGATTATGACCAATTGCGGAGGCGGTTTCGGTTCAAAAGCCGCGACAAATACTCTGGAAATTATGTCCATTTTCCTGTCGAAAAAAACAGGATATCCTGTAAAGATGCGGTTTAACCGTGAAGAAATGTACCTATACGGAAGAGGGCGCCATAAACAATATATTGATTTAAAAATCGGAGTTAAAAAAGACGGAACCATCACTGCTGTAAAACAAAAAGCGGTACTTGAAGGAGGGGCGTATTCAAGCTTCGGCATTATTTCGGCTTACTACGCCGGCTCTATGCTGCCTACTCTCTATAAGTTTCCGAATTATAAATATGACGGATACAGAGTTAACACAAATCTTCCTCCCTGCGGGGCTTTTCGCGGACATGGCTGTCCGCATCCCAGATTCGCCTTTGAATCATTATTAACTATGATTGCCGATGATATTGGAATGGATTCTATAGATATCCGGTTAAAAAATGCAATGGAACCCGATTATCATACATGCAACGACCTGGATATTCGTTCCTGTGAATTTAAGGCATGTCTTGAGCAAGTGAGAAAAAAATCGGGCTGGGATAAAAAAAAGGGAAAGCTCCCGAAAGGCAGGGGAATAGGAATTGGGTGTGGCAGTTTCGTATCCGGCGCCGGTTATCCGATTTACCGTTCCGATTTTCCTCATTCCAATGCCATGATAATAGTGCAGGAAGATGGTTCTAAAGCTGTATTATTTATTGGCGATGCCGATATTGGACAAGGTTCAGATACTGTTCTTGCTATGGCTGCATGCGAAGCTATGGGAATCACACTTGACAGAATTTCTGTTGTATCGGCAGACAGCGATCTGACCCCGGTAGGCTTTGGAGCTTACTCAAGCAGGGTAACGCTTATGGGAGGAAATGCATCGAAAATGGCAGGTGAAGAAATAAAAAAACAGGTGCTCGCCGCAGCAGCAGAGATTTTAAAGATAGCTCAAGATAAGCTTGATGCAAAAGATAACAAAATTTTTGTTAATGAAGCTCCTGAAAAATTCATCAGATGGGAAGATGCGGCTTTCGCTTTCTTTTCAAAGAACGGACCGCTGGTTGGACGAGGGCATTACTCGCCTCCGAAAGGGCTTGGCGGAACTTATAAAGGGGCAGCGGTTGGAACATCGCCTGCTTATTCATTCTCGGCTACAGTTTGCGAAGTGGAGGTTGATATGGAAACAGGGAAGGTCAAGGTTATGAATTTCTGGGATGCTCACGACTGCGGAACCGCTGTTAATCCTATGGCAGTTGAAGGACAGGCGGAAGGCGCCGTGCTTATGGGAATGAGTGAAGTATTATTCGAAAATGAAATTTTTGATGAAAAAGGCAGAATGCTGAACGCCGACCTTCATAATTATCTTATAGCGACTTCAGCCGATATGCCCGAAATAAGCTCGAATATCGTTGATAGTTATGAACCCGCCGTCAATAGTTGGTAGTAGTAGTTGGTAGTATGGAGTCATTACTATACTACCAACTACCGCTACCAACTATAAAAACACAGGTGCAGGGATCAACAGTGTCTCCAAGTCACCACGTCAGTACCACAATTAGAATAAAAAGTAGCTTCTTTCGGTTGTGGTATTCTCTCATCAGATTACACAAGCGAAAAAAAAATAATTATTTATCAAAAAATAATTATTTTTGCTATTCTGAATTATTCATAAATTTGGTTCTATATGAAAATGGGTGGGTAAAATATATCAACCCCAACCCCGCATGTGCGGGGCTATAACAGGGCAGTGCTTGAATGTATGCTTAATAGATAAATGTATGGCTACCAAATAAAATTCATGAATTATTCTATTAATAAATAAAAATTAAAAGTGCTGAAAATTTCAAAGATAAAGAACACCGGGAACATTGTTCCCATTATAATACTCATTGGGTTTCTGTTATTTGCGGCCATATATTCCGGTTCGGGACAGGATGAACGGATTATTGACAGCTTGAATGCTTTATTAATAGAAGCAAAAACTGATACTGCAAAAGCGAGAGTACTGAATCTTATTGCATGGGAACTTCGCCTGGTTGATTCTGAGCTGGCAAAAAAATATGCCTATAAAGCCGTTGAATTGTATAAAAAACATGGCCAAGAGGTTCAACTCGGTATCGCCTATAATACTTTAGGCGTAGCACAATATTTAGTTAAAAATCTTGATTCTGCGCTTTTTTACTACAGGAAGGCGATTGATATATTTGAAAAGAATGGGGACTTGACCAGAGAGTCCTCTTCAAAAATGAATTTAGCTGTGATCTATAGTGATAGAAGCGATTATTCAAAGGCGGTTAAATATTTTGAAGAAGTGCTTGGCTTCAGAGAAAAACAAAAGGATACTCTTCAAATAGCAAATCTCCTTACTAATATTGGTAATGCTTACAATCTATCCGGGGAATACCGGAAAGCGCTTGAGAAATTTTTGAAAGCGATAGATTTATATGAAAAAATCGGAGAGAAACAAGGTCTTTCAACAGCTTACTATAATATGAGCGCTCTTCATTACTACAAAGGCAGTTATGCTGATGCCATTAAATATTGCAGCTGGTCATTAAACCTGCGTGAAGAAATAAATGATCAATATGGAATCGCTTATTCAAATCTTTTAAAAGGGGTAATATTTGAAGCCATGCAAAAAGATGAAATGGCTCTGGATGCGTATAATGAATCACTGCACAAAGAAAGGGAGCTCGGAGATAAGCAAGGAATAGCCAGCTTATTAGTAAATATTTCCAATATATACATACGGCAGGGAAAAGCCGAACAGGCACTGCCGTTGAGCAAGGAAGCTTTATTTATTGCAAAAGAACTTGGTATAGTGAAGCTGGAATCGACTATTCTTATGAATCTTGGAGACATTGAAAACAATCTTGGCGACAACAATGACGCTTTACAGTATTATACTCAAGCAAAAATATTAGCCGAAAAAACAAGCGACAGGCAGGAGCTGAAAAATGCTCTTCACGGTATGTCGGTCATCTGTTTTCTTCTTGGTGATATTAAGAAAGCATATCAATACCAGGAGCGGTATATTTCTGTCAAAGATAGTCTTTTTAATGAAGAAAAGACGAAACAATTAGCCGAAATGGAAGCAAAATACCAGAATGAAAAGCAGGAAAAAGAAATTGTCCTGCTCAATAAGGATAAGCAACTGAAAGAGGTCGAGCTTCAAAAAAGAAAACAAACCAT
>JACQWN010000028.1 GCA_016209245.1 Bacteroidia bacterium | reverse complement strand
TATGGAAATATTGACTTACGGAAAATATTATCACATACTAAACAGAGGCGTTAACAGGCAAAATATATTTGTGGAGAAAGACGATTATGAGCATTTTTTTAGATTAATGTCCATATTTATCGAGCCCATAGCTGATATTTACGCTTATGCCGCCATGCCTAATCATTTTCATTTTGCCCTCCGTATTAAAGAAGAAGATGAAATTGCTTATTTGAATCCTGATTATGCTAAATCTGAGGAACTCGATAAAAAATGGAGAACCTATTCGGCCGATAACTTATCTGCCTTTGAGCAATCTTCATTAAAAAAGCCGGTGCCGCATAAAATGATGCAACATTTTTGTTCGGCTTATGCAAAAGGTATTAACACAAAAAATAAACGAACAGGTCCATTATTTGAGCACCCCTACAAACGAATCATTGTTGATAATGAGGCATATTTGAAACGACTAATTCTTTATATACACAACAATCCGGTAAAGCATGGTTTTAGCAAACATGCATCAGATTATCCATGGACATCATATTTAAGCCTGATTAGCATAAAAACCACCAAACTATCGCGCAAAGCCGTCTTAGGCTATTTCGACAGCAAAGCAAATTTTATAAGCCAACATAAAGTTGATGATAATTTTGAAGATATAGATTTTTTGTTTTTAGAATGACCTCAATTCGTCCGCAGGACAATTGAGCGTCATG
Organism: Bacteroidia bacterium; assembly: GCA_016209245.1. Classification (GTDB taxonomy): domain Bacteria; phylum Bacteroidota; class Bacteroidia; order Bacteroidales; family BM523; genus JACQWN01. Next base: position 5,457 of record JACQWN010000028.1, on the reverse strand, counting down.
TATGACCCATAGTGACGCTTCGTTGTCCTGCGGACCAACGAAGGTCGGCCCGACCTCAATTCGTCCGCAGGACAATTGGCATCATATATGGTCATTTACAGTAAGTAAAATTATGGAAATATTGACTTACGGAAAATATTATCACATACTAAACAGAGGCGTTAACAGGCAAAATATATTTGTGGAGAAAGACGATTATGAGCATTTTTTCAGATTGATGCCCATTATTGCAACTATTATTTTTTTATTTATATTCAGCGCTATTCATGCACAATACACTTCTTCCGAAAGAGCAAAAAAATTGTATAACAGCGCTTATTCCAGGTTCAATGAGGGTAAGCTTGATGAGGCCGAACAAAATCTGATTAAAGCTATTAAAGAAGACAGCACTTTTACAAGCCCATATTATATATTAGCCGATTTATACAATTATCAGCAACGCACTAATGAATGTATTGCTTTATTAGAGAAAAATGTCCGGATAAACTATCAGAGAGATGCAGATGCTATGTATTATCTTGGTATGGAATATTTACTGGCAGGTCGTTATTCACAAGCAAAGGATGCATTTGACAAACTTTTAGCCAATTCCTTAATAAGCGGAAGCTATAGAGATAAAATTAAAACTATCCAGACACGATGTGAATTTGCTGTCAAAGCATTACAAAATCCGGTTCCGTTCAGTCCGGTAAACCTTGGCCCGGAAATCAATTCTTCTGCTTCAGAATATTTAGCATCTGTTTCAGTTGATGAACAAACTTTACTTTTCACGCGGATGGATAGTCTTGTTAAGGAGAATGAATTTGGCTTTAAAATACAGGAGGATTTTCAGGAGGATTTTTATATATCAATTAAAACCGGCGGTCGGTGGACAAAAGCGGTAAATTTAGGTCCGCCTGTAAATACACAGGCAAATGAAGGCGCTCAAAGTTTTTCAGCCGATGGCCAATTAATATTTTTTACTGCCTGCATGCGACCGGGTGGCTACGGCGATTGCGACCTGTACTTTTCCCGTCGTATCGGTGACCGGTGGAGTGAACCCAAAAACCTTGGACGCGATGTAAATACACAATTCAGAGAATCGGAACCCTCTTTTTCATCCGATGGAAAAACACTCTATTTTGTCAGCGACCGGCCTGGCGGTTATGGTCAATACGATATTTGGAAAACTACTTACAACGATTTGAATTTCTGGACAAAACCTGTAAATCTTGGCCCAAAGATTAATACCGATGGTCATGAAATGTCGCCTTTTATTCATTTTGATAACCAAACTCTTTATTTTTCGTCAAATAGTCTGATGGGAATGGGCGGAAGGGATATTTTTTATTCACGTAAAGATAGTGCCGATGAATGGCAAGAACCAATAAATATCGGCTATCCTATTAATACTAATGAAGATGAAGCTGACCTGACAGTGAGCTCAAGCGGCACAAAAGCATATTTTTCATCTTCAATGCCGGGTGGTTATGGCAACAAAGATTTATATGAATTTGATCTTTACCCTGAAGCAAGACCAATTGTAGTTACCTATCTGAAAGGTATTGTTTCCGATGCTTTTACTAAAGAGAACCTTGAGGCGAGATTTGAGCTTATTGACCTCGAAACAGGCAATATCATTATTCAGTCAAATTCAAATCCTAAGACAGGTGAGTTTCTTGTCAGTTTACCGGTTAGTAAGAATTATGCTCTTAATGTTTCGAAAGAGGGATATTTATTTCATTCGGAGAATTTTTCATTAACTATGTCGGAAAATCCTTCAAAACCATATCAGAAAAATATTGAGCTACAGCCAATAAAGGTAGGGGAGAAAGTAATTTTAAACAATATTTTTTTTGAAACAGATTCTTATGGGCTTAAACCGGAATCGAAATCCGAGCTTGACAAACTTGTATTATTTTTGAAAAAGAATAAAGCTGTGAAAATAAGAATCAACGGGCATACCGATAATACCGGTTCGGCTGAATCGAATATGATGCTTTCAAATAACAGGGCAAAGTCAGTTACTGATTACCTTGCAAATCATGGAATTGAAAATTCCCGTCTTGTTTATAAAGGTTTTGGAGAATCTCAGCCTGTTGCAACTAACGACACTGAACATGGCAGAGCACAGAACAGAAGAACAGAATTTGAGATTATTGAAACATCTCAATAATTTATTCAATGTTGTATCTGTATCACAAAAAAATTTCATGAAAATATTATTAAATTTCTTATTTTTGCAGTATATAAAAGAATAATTATGTCAGTTACACTGAAAATACTATCAATATCATTACTATCAATATTTACCTGTTTACACAATATATATTCATGCTCCGGTTCTCATATCAATGAGCTTCAGGAAATGCTTAATATGGCTGTTCACGATTCTGTAAAGTTAAGACTATTAAACAGATTCGTAGAACAAACAATTAATTACAAGCCGGATACTGCTTTGAATTTTGCATTAAAGGCTTTGAATTTGGCTCAAAAGCTCAATGCTCAAAGGGAAATCGCTACAAGTTTACACTATATCGGAATATGCTATTATTATATGGGCACTTATAAATTAGCACTGCAATATTATCTGGAAGCAATAGCTGTAATGGAACAAATAGGAGATACTAAAGCATTGGCGCAATACTATATCAGTATCGGGACTTTATATACCGATTTGAACAATTACGATAAATCGCTGGAGTATTTTCTGAAAGCGATTGAAATAGCCCAGCAACTTGATAATGAACGACTTATGTCGCGATGTTTTAACAATATCGGATTAAATTATTATTATACCGGACATTATGATGATGCGCTAAAATTTTTAGAGAACTCCGTAGATATAAAAAGTAAATTAGGTGATAAGATTGGCCTTGCAAGCACTTTCAATAATATTGGTGAAGTTTACAGGGCAATCGAAGATTATCAGAAAGCATTGGATTATTTTGAGCTTTCACTTAAAACCAGCATGGAAGAAAACGAAACAAGAGGAATATCGTGTGCATTAAGCAATATAGGAACGACTTATAAGTGCATGGAGAATTATGAAAAAGCGGAAGAATATTTTTTTAAATCGCTTTCTATATTAGATGAACAAGGCAACCTTGCAAGTAAAGCATTACTATATTTTAAACTTGGAGATGTTTATTTGAAATCCGGCAAATTAAATAAAGTCGAATACCCGCTTGAAAATAGTCTTGAATTAGCCCTATCAATTAATTCAAAAGAAATTTTAAAAAATATATATGAAGCTTATTCAAATTATTATGAAATAAGAGGAGATTTTGAAAATGCCTTAAAATACCGTAAATTATATATGGAAGCAAAGGATTCGCTCATCACTGCCGAGGCTTCCGAAAATGTTGCCAATTATCAGGTGCAATATGAAACTTTAAAAAAAGAAAAAGAATTAGCTCTGTTAAGCAAAGACAGATTTCGAAAAGATCTTGAGCTGACAAGAAAAAAGGAAGAGATACGCAGACAAAAATATTTAATTATTACATTCATTATTGTATTTATTTTGATTATTGGATTTTCAGTTTTGCTTTATATTCAATACAAGCAGAAGAAAAAAGCCTATCAACTGCTTGCCGCTCAGAATGAAGAGATTTCTCAGCAGAAGGAGGAAATCGAATGCATTGCTGAAAAGCTGGAACAAGCAAATACAGAGCTTGAGCAGCTTTCGATTGTAGCGCGTAAAACCGATAATGCTGTAATGATTATGGATCCAACAGGAAAGTTTATTTGGGTAAACGAATGTTTACTTAGAAAATATGAGTATTCTTTTCAGGAATTAATTGAAGATGATGATGGTAATATTCTGAAATACAGCGCTCATCCTGATATATTAAATATTTTTAAGCAATGCATTGCTAACCGCGAAACTATTATTTATGAATCGCTGACTGTAACAAAAAAAGGTAATAAAATTTGGACTCAAACCACACTGACCCCTATAATTGAGCCGGATGGAACTATTACAAAGCTGATTGCTATTGACTCGGATATAACCGGTATGAAAAATGCGGAAGCTGAAATTCAAAAACAAAGCAATTTACTTAAGCAAAAAAATATTCAGATAACTGCAAGTATTGATTATGCAAGCAGAATTCAAAATGCTATTCTGCCTCCAGAAAAAATGATTAAGAACTATTTTCCGCAATCTTTTATATTTTTCAGGCCACGTGATATTGTCAGCGGTGATTTTTATTGGTTTGCATGTCAAAACGGGAAAATTTATCTTGCAGTTGTTGATTGTACCGGGCATGGTGTTCCCGGCGCCTTTATGTCTATTATCGGTACAAATCTGCTTGATGATATAATTTTAGATAAACAAATTCATCATCTTCCCGAAATACTTGAAAAATTGCATTACCGTGTCATTAAAATATTAGACAGCAATGAACAAGGAACCGGTCAGGATGATGGAATGGATATTTCCTTATGTTGTTTTGATATGGAAAATAATAAGATTGAAATATCCAGCACCAATCAGGTTATTTATGTTATCCAGAATAATATTTTAAAAACATATAGGGGAACGGTACATTCTATCGGGGAGAAGCTTCGTCGTGAAACTCAATTTACATGTACAATGACAACAATTGAGATGCTGACAGGTACTACTATTTATATGTTCTCCGATGGATTTCAGGACCAATTTAGCAGTAAAACAGGAAGAAAATTTCTGGCCAGCCATTTCCGGCAGTTGCTTTTTGATATGCATCATTTACCAATGAGTGAACAATATGCTGTTCTCGATAATACTTTTAGAGAATGGAAGGGAAACAGCAAACAGATTGATGATGTGCTGATTATTGGAGTTAAAATTTAGCGGAAGGCCTATTTATTTTAATTCGCTGCGTAAATTATTTATTTCTTCATCGGTCAAATCAGTTCCGTCCTTTATTATTTCATTTGAATACCCTTTGTTAATTAGTTTTATAACAATTTCATTATAAATTTCATTATAACTTTCGTTTTTTATCCCTTGTTCGTAACGTCTTACACCGTCCCAAAATTTATCATAGTTTTTAATATATTTTACATCTTCTTCCGTCAATACATCTTTGCATATTCTGCGCATGATTTCAACAAAAATTTTATCTTGTTCAAATTGCAGAAAATCAGTTTTTTTATTCATCTTATTACGGGTTTTTTCAGCTAATTCAAACCAAGGTCTGTATTTTGAGAATTTCTCGTTCTTTACAATATTTTTTTGGAATGCCCATATCAATCTGTTTTTTTGTAAAAATCCTAAATTTTTTGTATTATTATTTAATTGTTTTACAGCAAATTTTCTTTGTGCTATCAATTTTTGTATATCTTTTTCTAACCACAACTTGTCGTTGTTTAAAAAATCAGATATAATTTCAGGTGACATATTATAACCGACATAATCTTCTGTGAAATTTAAAGTATCATCAACCATCCAAATTAGAGTGATAACAGGTTGAAGTTGTGTGTAATCTTTGG
>JACQWN010000027.1 GCA_016209245.1 Bacteroidia bacterium | reverse complement strand
GGCGATATATCGGTATGGAAAGGAATTGCACAGGATGCTATAGTTATGAATCTTGATGACGTTTTGTGTGTCGGGGCGACCGGAAATATTTTGTTATCATCAACTATAGCCAGAAATAAAAATTTAGTGCCAGGAGAAGTTATTTCAGCAATTATCGCCGGAACTGAAGAATTTCTTGCCGAGCTTAAAAACATGGGCATCAATATTTATTCAACTGGTGGTGAGACTGCCGACGCCGGCGATCTTGTACGGACATTATTACTTGATACCACAGTTGTTTGCCGGATGAAGCGTTCCGAAGTAATTTCAAATGGTAATATCTCGGATGGTGATATTATTATCGGGCTTTCATCTTATGGAAAAGCTAAATATGAAAAGGAATATAGCAGCGGAATTGGAAGCAACGGATTAACATCGGCAAGGCATGATATATTCAGCCATTACCTTGCAAAATTATATCCTGAAAGCTTTGACCCAATGATACCGGAAGAACTTGTATATTCAGGAAAATACCGAATAACCGATTTCAATTCATGGAATGGTGCATTGCACGGGCGGAGGACAGACCAAAGTTCTTAATTTTATTGACGCTCTTCATATTATTAAAGATAATCTTTTTCCTGGTCCGCCTCTTTTCAGAATAATACAGGAACAATCCAAAACACTATGGATTGAAATGTACAAAGTATTTAATATGGGACACCGTTTTGAAATATATACCAGACATGAGATAGCCGATGAAATTATCAAAATTTCAAAATCGTTTGACATTGATGCACAAGTCATCGGAAGATGTGAAAAATCCGAACAAAAACGGTTAACCATTAAGTCCGGACAAGGAGAATTTCAATTCCAATAAAATGGTAACTTTTCAATAAATTTATCACTTTATTTTTTTACCCATGTCTTTTGAGATGATAGGTTAAACAATTAACAATGAAACAATTAATTTTATCAATAGCACTTTTACTCCTTTGCTCCCAAACCATTGTACAAAGCAGAGACACGGCGCACCGTGTCTCTACTTTGCGCAACGACCTCAAAACCGCCAAAGCCGACACCACAAAAATAAACGCCCTGAATGCCCTGGCATGGAAGTACTATTTCAAAGCACTGAAAATTGACGAAGAACTCGGAAATAAAAACGGTATTGCAACAAAACTCGGCAACATCGGAGCTCTTTATACAGAAGTGCCATCTTTACCTTCACAAGAGGGACAAGAAAAAAAGGGCTATGCTTTAGCAGAAGATTTTTTAATTCAGGCACTGGCGATTTCTGACAGCATCGGGGCATTGAGCTTGCAGAAATCTCATCATGAAAAGCTAAGCGAGCTGTACAAAAAAATCGGCGATTACAAAAAGGCATACCAGCACTACGAACAATATAGCAAAGCAAAAGACACCATATTTAACGAAGAAAAGAGCAAAGAAATCGGCAGGTTGGAAGCTGGTTTTGAGTTTGAAAAACAAATGCTTGAAAAAGAAAAAAAGAATGAAAAAAAACAGGCACTGGCAAAAGCGGAGCTTAAACGACAAAGATTTGCCATTTACTCAACAGGAAATACAGCTACAAACAGGTGATACTATTTACCTTTTTTCAGATGGTTATGCCGACCAGTTCGGTGGCGAAAAAGGTAAAAAATTTACATACCAGCGTTTCAAAGACCTGTTGCTTTCTGTTCAGGATAAATCAATGGAAGAACAAAAACAAATCCTTGACGAAACCATAGAAAAATGGAAAGGCGAACAAGAACAAATAGATGATATTTGTGTAATTGGTGTTAGGGTTTAAAGATAAATTGTTATTTTGGCATTTTTCAAAATAGACGAAAACTAGAGGCGAAGAGAATAAAAATGAATAGAGCAAATAATTTTCTGATAATTATAACAATATTTATCATGAGTGCTATTTTATTATCAACTTGTAAGATGGCTCAGGTAATAGGAAAACCATTGAATAATATGCAATTGGTTGATGGTGTTTACGATGGGAATTATAAAAGCGGACCTAATAAAGTTGAAGTAAAAGTAACAATTAAAAATAATAAAATAGAAAATATTGAGATAGTTAAACATACTGCTGGTAAAGGGAAGAAAGCCGAAATGCCTGTAATTAGCAGCATAATTGAAAAGCAATCAGCAAAAGTTGATGCTGTTACCGGGGCTACAAACAGCAGCAGGGTAATTATGAATGCAGTTCAGAAGGCAATTGAGAAAGCCTGTAAGAATTGATAATACGGTTTATCCGGGTAATGACTGAAAATGAAATAACGGAAATAATCCCTGCGGTTCTCTGCGTGAAATCTTCCCGAAACTTCGGGACGGTTTAATTTTTTACCGCAGAGAGCCACAGAGCTGGCGCAGAGAGCCGCAGAGAGCCGCAGAGAAACGAGAATAATATAGAGAACTTATACAATTTCCAATTGGTTTCATATTCTTATTTTTGTCTTCTGGAAATTTTGAATAAGTAACAAATATGAAAATAATAATCAAAATAATCTCAAATAATTTCTTCATCTCTCTTATTGTTGCACTAATTATTATTTATTTTCTGCCACAGATTTTTAATAGATACAAAGTAGAGATTATAGAAAAAGGAACATTTACTGATAGAAGGATATATTATTACGACCTTGATAATGATGGTAAAAGTGAATGTATCAGGTTTGGTTATAAAGTAAACCCTTTTGTTTTTATATTAAATAATGACCACGGCAGGATAATGCAATGGAATTTATCAGGAAATTGGGCTGAAATGAGCGAAATAACATTTGGTGATTATGATAATAATGGATTTAACGAAATATATGCTTTTACCGAATATGAAGATTCCATATTTTGTAATTCACTTGAATTACTTGCTGATGATAGTGCCAGTATTCATAGAAAATATATTGCTTCGGTAAGAAAACATAATAATAAACAGGATTTTGGCATAGCTAATTGTTTTTTTATAGATTGTAATGAAGATAATTATAAAGAAATAATATTTCCTATTACCGCTGGTTTTCCACTTCAGCCAAGAAATTTATTCGCTTATGATATATTTCAGGATACAGTGTATAAGTCTCCCAAAAGTGGTGCCTACATTTATACTTTGATGCCCTATGACTTAGATAATGACGGAAAGGAAGAAATAATAGCAAATTGGACTTGTGCATCAAGCAATTTTCCTGTTGATTTTCCTTATATTGACCACAGCGCCTGGCTTATGGTATTTAATAATAAATTAGATTTTATTTTTGAGCCTGTTGGATTTGAAGGATATACATCATCCATTATTGCATTGCCATACAGGGTAAAAGATAAAGTTTATATTGCTGCATTATATGATTATATAGGCAAAGAAAATAAAATGACCACTTTATACTTATATAACAATAAAGGGCAAAAGCTAAAGGAACGCGTATTAAAAGAAAACAAAAAAGCAAGGTATAATTATAATATAGTAACAATAAATCCAGAAAAAAGAGATGAACTATACTTAACTGATAAAGATGGTAATATAGAAAAATTAAATGAAAACCTTAAAACAATAAAAAAGGTTAACGTTAAACTAATACAACATCCTAGATATATGCTCGATGTTGATAATGATAATAAAGAGGAATTATTATTCTGGGGAGATGATCCTGAAAAACTAATTATCGAAAGAAATGATTATTCAAATATAATTTTTGAACCAACTCCCTATTATAGCCATTTTTATAAAAATATTATTACTGTTAAATTAAATGGGGATAAACCACCTCATTTATCAATCCAGCAAGGTGATAAATGGGTCCTTTTACAATTCATGACAAACTTTCTTTATTATTTAAAATATCTAATCTATCTTGGCATATATTTAGGTATATTTTTGTTTATCAGGATGGTCCAAAAAATCAATGCATACAGATTAGAACAGGAAAATAAAAAACTTGAAGAGACAGTAAAATTGCGAACAGTAAAAATAAACGAACAAAAAGAAGAACTTTTCCAAACTCTTGAAGAATTGCGAACCACACAGGAACAATTAATAGAATCCGAAAAAATGGCATCACTTGGTAATTTAGTTGCGGGAGTAGCTCATGAGATAAATACCCCTGTTGGTATTGGAATTACAGCTTCTTCATCACTTGTTGAACAGACAAAACAATTTGCCGTGTTGTACAGGAGCGGACAAATGACAAGAGAGCAGCTTGAGGAATACCTTGAAAACATATATCAGGACGGCAACCTGATCCTGAAAAATATGAACCGCACCGGCGAACTCGTCCGCAGTTTCAAGCAGGTATCGGTTGACCAAATGACTGAGGGAAAACGAAAATTTCAATTGAAATCATATATCAACGATATTATCCTGAGCCTCAAACCCGAATTCCAGAATAAACAAATAAAAATCGCCGTAGAGACGCACGGCTACGTAAAGACGAACGGCCGTTCGTCTCTATGCGATGATATTGAAATTGACAGCTACCCCGGCATTATTGCGCAAATAATTACTAATCTTGTACTGAACAGCGTACGACATGGTTTTCGCGACAGGGATTCAGGCGATATAACAATTATTGTATCTGTAGGGACGAACGGTGCTTCGACTCCGCTCAGCAACCCCCGTGCGTCTATACATATACAATATAAAGACAACGGCTGCGGCATCCCCGAAGAAAACCTGCCAAAAATATTTGACCCGTTCTTTACTACAAACAAGCAAATTGGAACTGGACTGGGCTTGCATATAGTTTATAATTTGGTTACACAGAAATTAAAGGGGACGGTGAGTTGTGATAGTAAGGAAGGGAAAGGTGTTTTATTTGCAGTTGATATACCTGAGGTAATAGTATAAATCCATGAACATCCCATTAATCATAGTCATCTGCTACATTCTTTTACAATTAGGTATTTCCTGGTACTCGACCCGGCTGAGCAAGGCATCCGGAGTACTTGGTTATCTACTTGCCGGAAGGGGTTTACCTGTCATCCTGGTTGCAGTGATGATAACAGGAATAGCCGTAGGAGGCGCCTCAACAGTCGGCGTGGCTGAACAGGCATATACACACGGAATATCGGCAGGGATGTATAATGCAGCATGGGGGATTGCGGCAATTCTTGTCGGTCTGCTCGCTGCCTCAAGATTCAGGAAAATGAATATAACAACTATTCCCGAACTGTTTGAACGATATTATGGAAAAACCGGACAGATCGTTGCAGTAATCGGACAGGTAATAATATTAATGGTAATTATTTCCTTACAGTATGTCGCCGGAGGCGCTGTGCTTACTGCTCTTTTACCGGAATATTTTACATTTTCAACAGGTATGATCACAACCGCCGTCGTATTTGTCAGTATTACTCTTATCGGAGGTTACTGGGCAGCAGGTCTTTCAAACCTCATTAATGTCGCGGTCATTTATATAGGTATTATTGCAGGCATTGTAATTAGCATCTCCGGATCAGGAGGATTTTCAAATATAACTGCTCAATTGCCTGCCGGGACTCCCTGGTTCGACCCAGTCGCAGGAGTTGGTTGGATGATAGTGATTGCCTGGTTCCTGGTTATGTTCCCAACAGTATTTTCCACTCAGGGCGTCGTCCAGGTTTCCTTTGCCGCTAAAGATGCGAAAATAGCAAAAACAGGGTATTTACTCGGCGGTTTGCTTATCCTGCCTGTCGGATTTATATCTGCAATATTTGGAATTGTCGCAGCGGCTAAGTTCCCCGGCCTGGAAAATGCATCTATGGCACTGCCTGAGGTTGTCCTGAGCTATAATCCATACATAGCGGGGCTTACATTAGCCGGTCTCTGGGCAGCCGACGTTTCAACCGCCGTAGGATTATTGCTTGGCTGTGCAACATTGGTCGTTAAAGATATCTGGAAAGCTTATTTACAACCGGAAATTCAAAAAAAACAGGAACTGGCGATTTCCCGGATCATAGTATTAGGAATAAGTATTGTTACATATTTACTGGCAACCACTGTGGTAGGAATATTAAAAACCTTACTCATAAGTCTTACCCTGATGACTTCCTATACCGTAATATTGCTTTTTTCAATGTTCCTGCCAAAACTTTGTAGAAAAAGCGCCGCCACCTGGACTCTGCTCGCAGGAATAGCGCTCCTGGCGCTCTGGCAGTTTGTCCCCTCTATCCATATAGTGCCTCATCCTATTTATCTTGAATGGCCGGTTTGTATAATGACATTTTTGACGATTTACTTTATAGATAAAAGACCGGCAAATATAAAAATTGGGTAACCGTTCACGGTATTTAAATGATTGATTATAAACTAAATATAAATTGAAAAATAGAAAATTAAGCCACAGATTACACAGATTTTCACAAATTATTTTTTAATTGAATTTGTTAAATATCTGGTAATCAATCAAATC